>CALUSN010000010.1 GCA_944323435.1 Candidatus Gastranaerophilales bacterium
CGTTGAGGATTTTTTGAGAGGTAGCGAACACGGGAGTGTTCCCGCTAACAACTGCCGGACGACAGATTTGAAAATTAGACATACGGGTGCGTGGCGCAGTTGGTAGCGCAGTTGACTCTTAATCAATTGGTCGTGGGTTCGAGTCCCACCACACCCAGTTTTCTCAATAATAGTAATAGGTCGGGCTGAAGCCCGACAAAAACTAAACAATTAACAGGTTTTGTGTATTTTAGAGTCCTGTTTGTTTTAAACATTATCTAATGTAGGTTAGGGTTTCTATCCCAATAACACAAAAATTTTCTATTCCAAACTCCCGTCAGCTTATGCGCTCATTTTATGCTGTTCTTTTTGGACTGCTTCAGCTTTACGCTTTTTATCAAGAGTATTTGTTATATAAATATTGAGGTTAGGAATACCAAGACCGAGTACAAGTCCTGAGAATAGATAGCCGGCAATTTGTGCGGAATTAAGCGCAAACATACGTTTCTTTGTAAGCTTTTTAATTTGAGGATTTAACGTATCAACATCTTTTAACATTTCTTTGAACGATTTTGCAACAGTTTTACCGCCAACCTGTTTTGTCGTTTCTTTACCATTCCGGGCTAGAGTTTCTATCAATATTTCATCTCTTGTTTTTAAAGAAGCGTTAAATGTCCGTTTAAACGGATTAGCATTCTCAAAACCGCGCTTGTAGTTCATAACTGTTTTATCCATACCGTCTGCAACAAGCTTGTTTACAATGTCACCCAGTACAAGCCAGCTTAAATATCCGAGAGTATCTTTGGTTAAAACTTCTCTAAGTTCGTCTTTGTCTCTTGCTGAAAAAATTCTTGAGATAATTGTCACACCGTAAACCCCTTTTAACTGGTTAATTGTAGGCATTTTGCCGGTAAATGACATTTTATCCATAAATTTTGACGGTGATTTCAGGAATTTTAAAGGAGACATATTAAGTGTTGCAAGAATCATACTGAAAAATGCAGCACTGCTTAATACTTTTAATCCTTTGAATCCGTTTGAATTGTCCTTGGAACGTCCTTCCACGCCGACAAAACCGTCTGTTCCGGTTTTAAGTTTTGTAAGATACATATTGATAGGCTGAACAGAAAGCCCGACGGCTGAAGCTATTGCAAATCCGGCGCCGGCGCGTGATTTCATAAATTTCTGAACGCCTTTTACAAAAGTATTATTTTTGACAGCTTCGCCTGTTTCAATTTGTTTTTTGAATGCGTCTTTTACTTTGTCATGATTAAATGAATCAGAAACTATGTAAATATCATTCAGCAGTGATTTCAAATTTGTTTCGCTTTTTATTGCTTTGTCTGTTGATTCCAGAATATATCTTGACTGTGCTCCTGTATCTTCTGTAATTTTATTTATAATTACACTTCTTGAACCGGCAGTTTTTTCTTTTGTCCAGTTATGGAAATCGAGTTCTTTGTTGTTCAAAGCTTTGTCAAAAAATTCAGCAGCTTCATCGATTGTTTTCTCGGAAAGTTTTACAAAACCTTCTGAATCAGCCCGTGCAGATGTCGGGTTGTATGCTTTAACATCAGAGAGGGTTTTCTTAATATAATCAATCTGGGTTTTGTTATTTTTAATCTGTTCGGATTTATTTTCTGCCAGAATATTTAAAGTCTCGGGAGCCGTAAAGAGTTTGTTTACATTCAATCCGTACTTTTTATTTAACCCGTAAGCAATCATAGCACCGGAGGCTGCGCCGAATAAACCTATACAGGAATCGTTAACAGTTCCCATAATTTCACGTCTGAAAGTTTCAAGACCGGCAGCAGGTCCTCTTTTTATTGTATCGCTTGCGGTTCTAGGTGTTACCATAAAGCAGAAGTCAACGCCGTTTGCGCCGATTGCCTGATTTGTTGCAAGGTAGCGTAAGCCGCTGTCAATTGCGCCTTTAAATTGCGGTTGTTGGTTTGTTGTTTGAGGATTTGAAAATTGTACTTTCATATTTTGCCTTAACGTTTATCAGCCCTGAATCCGGCAGTGAGTTTGGAATATTTTATATCCAGAGGCGTTACTGCTTCCGGCTGTTCTTTTTTATTTTCGACTTGTGTATTATTCTCACGCGCAAGTTTTAGCGCCTGTTCGTGCTTCTTCTTAGTATTTTTTCTGGTAAATACCGGAATCACAATCCCTAACAGTAATAATGATACACCAAGGTTAGCGACCTGACAAGCGGAACGTAAATTGCGCGCTTTTTTAAGTTCGTTTTCTATTACTGAAAGCTGTTCTTTTGAAGGTTTAATCCCTTTTGCTTTTAAACCTTCTTCTGTTGCACTGATTACTTCTTCTGACGATTTAATATTAATATCTTTAACCCAGTGCCATGCTTTTCTTAGCGGATTTGCATTCTTATCAAGCTTTTTGGTCTCATTGAGAAGTGAAATTCCGGTTTTATTCTGAATAATTGTAGCAGCAGCTTTTGCGGCATAATCTCCGAGGAAGTATAAACTGGCAAAAGTTGCAATGTCTCTTATAGTTGCTTCCACCAGTTCGTTTTTATCCTCCGCAACTGCCATACGGGAAGCAAAAGTTGTTGTGGAAATTATTCTTGCCTGATCCATTGAAGGAAATCTGCCTTTAAATTCCAACATTCCGAGAGTCGGCTTTTTCATCATTGAAAGAAGCGCGACACCAATCATTGATGAAATGGAGATTAACTTTTGCTGCAGCAAACCTTCTTTTGCTTTTGGGTTTTCTTCAATATTGTTTTTGCCTTTGCCAAAATCATCATAAATAGGCGCGCCTTTGACTCCGGAAACTTTGCAGGTTATCCACCGGTTAATGTACTGCATAGAAGCCGCAAGCGGAAGAACTACAGCTAAACCCAGCCAGCTTTTGCCCTTAACAAGATTTTTACTTCTTCTTGCAAATTCTTCTATAGAAGTATTGCCGGCTTTATTGTAACCTTTAAAGAATTTAACCGAATCTTGAAGCAGTGTCGTAACTGATTCTGCGCCGACTTCGGATTTGCCGTTTGCAACTTTAATGTTTTCCGCAACACGGGTTTTTTCAATTATTTCATTAGCAATCTTTTTAACAGATTTGTTAATCTGACTGTTATTTTTATCAGAACGCGAGATTTCTGCAAGCTCAGAGGCGTATTTATCAATGTCCTCCGGAGACAGAGCTTCTTTAAACAGTATTGTTTTTTTGCTTTCAAAACCCTGAGTATCAGAAATGATATTTTTTAAAGATTCTTTTATTTTGTCATCTGTTCCTGCGTTTTTGTAGTATTCGGAAGCCTTGTCAATCAAAGAACTGTCTGCCCAGCAGCTTGACATATCGACACCTTTAGGCATAAATCCGCCATTAATACACTTGGCAATTCCAAGTGCAATATAACCGGGAATTAAACAGTTTACGACAAGCCCTGAGGATTCGCGTCTGAAAGCTTCAAAACCTGCAAACCAGTTTGTCATAGATTCGACTACAGTTCGCGGAAGAATGGCGGATAACATATCAACAACCGCAACGTTAATCATAGGATTTCTTTCGCAAGCCTGAATTCCTGTTAATGCAAGAGAACCGAGCCCTTTGAAGTTCGGAGAGTTTTGTTGTTCTCCTTTCTTATTCTTTCGGGCTTGAATACTATTTATTTTTCCGGTTGTGTCTACGCTAATTTTCTCTATCATACACATATACTTTCCGGGGGAAAACGATTCCTGAAAATAATTCCAAACTACGATGCTATTTACGGCTCGATGGTAATCGGGATATTACCTCCACACTACATTTGCCCCTAAGTCGATTATATCAACTTAATATTTATTTAAAAGCCGGTCAAAATAAAAATTGCCATAATATAGGGAATTGTAAAGGAAATGTAAAGATGAATTTTTGAATGTTTTTTTCTTGTAAGAATATTTTAAAACTTTTTTGTAAAAAAGCAGATATTGTTTATTTTCCGATGTAAAATATAACTTTAAAAATCCAAAAAATCTTTAGAGAGATAATTGTAAATTTTTGTAACAAGTTCTGATATAAATATAAAGTTTTCTTCATTAATGACGATAACACATATGTAAGAACGTAAGATAACGGAGTTTTTGATGTCAGGACAGATATCAGAGCAAATAGATAGATATGCAAAAGGGAACTTGAGGAAACTTAAGCAGGAAGAAGCTAAAGCCGGCAGAAAGTTTACAAAGTACGACATTGCGCAAAAAATGCTTTCTGAGGGCAAGTTATCCGAGAGTGACTTTGCAAGCTGGATGAACACTACAGAAGGCTATGAGAGCTCCGTATTAACTTCACGGCAAAAACAGGCGCTTATGCAGGGAAGTGTGTGGTCTTTTAATCAAAATAACGAAAGTTATCTCGATGAATTTGATACATATATAAAAGATCCGTTAACCGGAGTAAAATTAAACCCGCAGCCTCAAAGCCGGACACAAGTTTCTTCCGAACTTAAAAAGGATAGTGAGATAAGAGACGGCATAATAGATATGATGCTTAATAATGCCCAAAATGCACTTGCAATGATAGAATCATATCACAATAATATCGGTTATATTTCAGCGGATGCATTCGTACAGGGTATGAATGTTCTCGGGGATGTAAGCTGGGATTTACTAACCGGAAGGCAGGATTTTGTAACGGTATTTGAGCAGGAAAAAGGACTGGCTCATGAGATTGAAACCTTAAAGAAATTAAAGAGCAAGACAAAAGCTCCGGTAGAATTTGCAAAGGAATTTAAAAAATTATACGGTGTAGAATTTAAGCCGGAGAATTTTAAGAGGTTGTCAGAAGTCAGTCAGCAGTTAAACGAATTAAATGCATATTCCGGTTTAGATAAATACTTTGCATTCGGAATTGAAAAGCTTAAAGATGCGGATATGAATTCTCTTGATCCGGCGGCATATCTTGCGCCCGTATTCGGTAATAATCCTTTACTAGCGCAGGAATACATAAATGAATTAAAATCCGAATGTAAGAATGATGAAGAATTGAGAGAGAAATTAACTTCAATTCTTATGGAATCCAAGAAAGAAACAGAATCAAAACTTGCACTTCTTGAACACAATCGCAGCCGTTTGGAGAGTGAATTTAAGAGTGCATACAAATCAGCAATGGGAGATTACAAATCAGACGAAATAGTGGAAGAATATATAAATATTCAGCGTATGAACGCCATGGGAACGAAAGTTGCGGGCACAATAGCATTATCATTCTTCGCGATGGGTTCTTCAACCGTAATGAAAATGGGCAGCAAAGTAATATCAAAACTGGGAGTCAGAGCCGGAAATCAGGTTGTCAAAGCCGGAAAGACCGGAATGATGGCAGCGGTTCCTGCGGCAGAGACTGTAGTCGGCGGGTTTACAAGCAAGAGCGGAATGTCCTTGGAAAGAGGCGAGCAGGCGTTGGAGGAATTTAAAAACGGTTTAATGTTCGGTGCATTCGGTACGTTTGTGTCAGGACCATTCGGGAATGTTATCTCAAAAGTTTTATCCAAAAATCCGAAGATATTTTCGCAAATAGTGGCTTCTCATAAGTTTTCACTTGGAGCAGGCGCGGTTGCAGAGACAAGTGCGGATGTTTTGTTTGACCGTCTGGTAACTGATTTAAGCTTTAAAGAATCGCTTGCGCAAAACGGTATTATGAATTTCGGGATGATGTTTGTCGGCTCAAAAATCAATAAAGGAACGCAGCTGCCTGATGTAGATTTATCGCAGGTAAAAATTGAAAAGATGCGTGACGGGAGTTATAACCTTAAAGCTAACGGTAAAGTATTCTACAAGGCAAAAAACGATGATGAACTCGCAGTTGTAACTTTGGCCTTAGGCGCTAAAAGTGCTGCTGGCAGCAAAGAGACAGATAAGAACGCTCTGCAATTGCAGAAACAACAAGATGACTCTGTTGGTTTTGAAGTCAATGCAGAGGATTTTACAGGCTTTACTGCTAATTTGAATGCAAATAAAATTTCTTATGAAACTTATACTGATAACGACGGCAATAAGGTAGTCAAGATAGTGTCATCAGCAGAACGTAAATCTCCGGCAAGCGGAGTCAATTTTAAGTATATCGTTTTAAAATATGGTCATGACGGAAAATTTTTAGATGCTGCGGAAAATGTTACCGATAAAGATATTTCTGAAAAATTCGGAAAACTAAAAGATAGACAGATTGTAGATAACTCTGACGGCAGCAATGCAGGAAATCTTTATGCCGGAATTTCAGTACCACTGCTAAAAAAGATAAGTAATGTAATTGGTTTCGGTAAATTAAAGAATTCTTTAAAAATTGAAATCTATATGAAAAAGCAGCTATCTTTCCCGCTAGAAAAAGCCACTCCTGAAGCAAAACAGGAAGTAAAGTATTTTCTAAATCAAGTATTAGAAAAAAATCCTGATATAAACTTTAAAAATAATTATGATTTATACGAATTTTCAAATATAATTTTTGACATAAAAAAAAGAGACCCTAATTTTAATACAAATGAGCTATCAAATGCTATCGCAAAATTGTTTAATTCTTGTAGTGATGGAGAATATACATTAAAAAATCTTGCTAATATACTTTCTGATTTTGTTTTTAATAGGAATAATAATATTGAAACAGGTGCAAAGTTATTTAAATCGTTATCTGATAATGGTTTAAATAAAGCTCAAATAGAAAGTTTATTTGGAATTAGTAGATTCAATGGTGGTATTGGTCTTTTAGATAGATTCCAGGATTGGGATTCTTTAATTAATATAATACCTTATTTAAAAGATACAAAAGAAATAGATTTATTCTATATATTAGATATTATTGCATGTGCAAAAAATGAAGAAATAATAAAGTCTAACACCGCTTCATATAACAAATCAATATTAAATTCATTAGAAAATCTTTCAAATGATTTGAAAAAACATTTTATAGAAAAAGGTATATACGTTGATAAATTAGAAGAAAAACTTAGTAGTATTACAACAATGAAAGGATATGAAATTCCTGTTGATAAAGAGTTACAAAATAGATTTTTAAAATCTATTATAACCAATAATAATTTTAATGCTGAAAATATTATAAAATCAGATGATTTTTATAACTATCTTCAAGAACATTCTGCATCAGGATTACATCTAAAATATTCAAGAAGTACATTTATTAAAGATATTAATAGTTTATTATCCAAATTGCCAGAAGCTGATAGAAATAAAGTTTTAAAAGATTTAGGAATTACTCTGGGGGATAATGATTTTAACGGCTTAGTCCGCTATAATAAACTTAATACCGAAAATTATGATACTAATTTAAAAGATATTATTTCAAGAATTAAAGATTGTGCAGGAAGATTTGCTCTCAAAAATGAGCTTGAATGTGGTAATCCAGAAATAAAATCCATTTTAGATGATTTAATACAAGGTTTTCCAGAATTTACATCAATTATTGGAAAACAAAATGGCAGCAGCTCAAATACATTAGATATACATATTTTAGAAGTATTACATAATGCAGAAAAGAATCCTGATTATTCTAATTTATCAGATAGTCAAAAAACTATTCTTAAATTTTCAATCTTAATGCATGATTTGGCTAAACAAGTGGATGAAAGTAATATGGAAGACATTGCTACAAAATCCAGTATATTATCTTCCAGCATATTAGATAAATTTGATTTATCACAGGATACAAAAGAAAGAATTGTAAATATGGTTGCTCACCACTATATTTATCAAACAGAACCTTCAAAGCACAACAAATATATACAACTCATAGAAGACTTATACATCGCTAAAATAATTACTCAGGCTGATATAAAATCTGAATCGGGACAAAAAATCAGCACAAAAGGTTTCACTCTGGGAAAAGGGGGCGCAAATTATTTACCAATTACAAGATGTCATGTGAAATATGAAAATTATCAAAAACATCAGCGAAATATAAACGGTAAAATTTATGAATACAGGTTGGAATCTTTAGACGAAATTCCTGCTGAGTCTGACATGAGCAAGTATGGTTTTATAGGTATGAAAAAAGAAGATATAGTTATTCAAACACATTCTGTCGAAAAAATTGCTTTTTTACGTAAAGTTATAACTAATTATGATGATCCGACATACTATATGGCGATTTCAACATCTGTAAGGAAACTAACAAATTCTGATAATGGCTATGGTAAATATACACTTGTTTTATCTACCTCAAAAATGAACAGAGGTGGTGGTAATTTATACTGGAAAATGAATGGTTATGGTAAAAATATTAATGATTTTAATAGTTATAATTGGTCTCGATTGGGAATTAGGAGTATAACGGGAATTCCTCAAGAAGTAGCGGATTATGTTGCATCTTTAGAATACCCTACTCTTATTAAAGATACAGAAATAAATGGAACGCTTTATACTAAGGAAGAATTAACTGATATCTGGAAAAAGATAACGAATGATATAACTTCAACAGGTATTAATGAAGTATTAGCGGCAAATCCAAAACCGCAGCTAATTATTGTTCATGATTGTAAAAGTAAAGATGAACTACCAGATGAATTAATCATGATAGCTTCAAAATATAAAATTCCAATTTTTATAGAAGAGAAAAAATAATGACAAGATTTTTAACATTTTGAACTTCTCAACACACAGTTTTACAATTTTAAACTAGTCAACAATTATCTCAGGTTTAAAATTTCCTGAGCTTGTTTTTCATCCGGAATCTTTGCACCGCCTAATATTTGGGTGTTTAAAACAACCTGCGCATAAGATTCTGCCGGTTCCGGTTTCATATACGCATCTTCCAGAATTTTTATGACAATACTCACTTAAAAGAGACCTGCTTGTGTTTATATTCGGCGATTAAGCAAAGCTATGTACATAAAAACTTTATCTTGTTATAATTGTATAGCTGAATTATAAGCAGGGGAGGGGCATAAATGAAAATACTTATATCAAACGATGACGGAATTTTGGCAAACGGAATTAGAGCCTTAATTGAAGCACTTGCACCGTGCCACGATGTTTACGTTGTTGCTCCTGACAGAGAAAGAAGTGCAGCCGGGCATTCTCTTACGCTTCACACTCCTTTGAGAGTTGAAGAAGTTGACGCAAAATACGGCTCTAAGCGCTGCTGGATGACAACCGGAACTCCGGGCGATTGCGTCAAGCTTGCAATCAACGCTATTTTAGCAAAAGAGGAATTGCCGGATTTAGTTATATCCGGAATTAACCACGGTCCTAACTTAGGGGCGGATATTCTTTATTCCGGAACGGTCAGCTGTGCTATGGAAGGCGCTATGATGGGATATCCGAGTATTGCAACTTCGCTTGCAAGTCTTAGAAATGAGTATGAAGATTTTCATTTTGCAGCCTCTTTTATTGCAGAATTATTAAACAAACTGGACACGTACATAATTCCGCCAAAAACCATCTTAAACATCAATATTCCGGGTTTAGAAAAAGAAGATATTGCAGGGATTTCAATAACAGAGCTCGGAAGCAGAATGTTCACCGATGCTTACGAAAGAAGGGTTGATCCGAGAGGAAAAGTCTACTACTGGATGGCAGGAGAGCTAATCAATGAGCCGGAGGACGCTTCAACAGATATTGCCGCCGTTCGTAACAATAAAATTTCCATTACCCCGGTAACTTATGAAATGACAAGAGTTAATATAATCAATGATCTTGCAGAACGACTTTGTACTGAAAATGTCTGCAACTGGTTTTAATCCGGTTATTCTGCGAGTATTTATTTTGAATCCGGCGTTAACTACTTGACCGGAAGTTTTATTGGAATTAAAGTGTAGGTAAACAGATAAGGAGGTCGTGTAATGTTTCAGGTGTATATTGATAAACCTTCATATTTTGAAGCTGAAATGGCAGGAGAATTTAAGGATTTAGAAACCGCAGAAGCTTTTGCCGATAAAGAAAAAGCTGCGGACAGTGAAGCCAGTTACGAAATAAAAGAAACAAACGGATGTGTAAACAGTTACGGTGAATTAATTGCAACTGTAGTAAAACGCGGATAAGCGGATTTAGTTTTCTATAATTAAATTCATGAATTCAATATCATCATAATCAATATAGGCTGTTTGCATAATATTTCGGCCTGTTTTGATAGTGATTTCGTTAACCTGATTTTTTCTGATGAGGTTTGACGGAAGTTTTATTTTTTGTCCGTCACCATTTAATTGGATTTCTGATATTTTATTACCGTTAAAATAGACTTCGGGCGGTGATGCAAATGCATTCGGAATCTGGTTTTGTCCCATGGAGCGTGCCATTGCAGTATCAATACCAATAATTGAACCAATTACAAGATAGATTGGTTTTGAAAAATCTAACTTTTTCATTATAAACCGTTTAGTATAAAATGGCCCTATTGCCTGCATTGAGAATTCTCCGGCATTTGCTGACAGGTCTGAATAACTGTCATCGCCAAGATGGTACATATTTGCATCTAATCCTATATCCGAAGTATTAGATTTTTCAATTCCGACAACAATCGGAGCACTGAATGTGTTATCGTTTACTGTCATTGTAAACGGTTTATAATTTTCTTTTTGAACGGACATTATGCTCGGTCCGTTAATTTGAGTATCAAGTTCAAAAAAACCTTCCTGATCTGTTTTTGTGGCGTAATTTTGTTTAGGAAGTTTTATATCAGCTCCACCGATTCCTTCACCGGTTTGTTTATCAATAATTCTGTTAGCCTGTCCGGAGCCCTGTTCGTAAACACCGCCCTGAAATGTTGCAGCACCGGCCGGTAAAATAAGAAATATTAATAATATTAAACTCAACAAATTTTTCATATGATTATTATTCTGCTTATCATAAACTATAGAAATTAGTCTTTTGTATATGTTTAAGGGTAATTTCTAAAAAGTCATAAAAATTATTTTCCAATGCAGAAGTTTTCAAAAATATTGTTGAGAATATCATCAGTGATTAATTCTCCGGTAAGTTCATCAAGCGCAAGGATTGCGGATTTGACGTCTATTGAGATTAAATCCTGCAGTTCGTTGAGTTGTGCTGCAAGAAGAGCCTGATCCATAGCGGTACGGGCTTTTCTGAGACATTCCTGCTGACGGGTATTAGTTACAAAATCAAGGTTTTCAGGGTTAATGTCGCAAACTTTTTGCTTCAAAAGTTCTTTCAATTCTCCAACTCCTTCGCCTGTAAGCGCGGAAATATAGAGAGTGTCAGTATTTCTGTCTGTAACTAAGTCAGCTTTATTTGCAATAACAATATGCTTTTTGTTTTCTAAAAGTTTTAAAACTTCTCTATCCTCGTTATCAAGCCCTTTTGAAGCATCATAAATAAATAAAACCAGATCGGCTTCATCCAGAGACTGTTTTGAGTATTCAATCCCGATTTGCTCGACTTTTGAGACTTCCGCATCCTCTCTTATTCCGGCTGTATCAACAAGAGTAACAGGGATTCCAAGATCCAGCGTTTCTCTTAATACATCCCTTGTTGTCCCCGCAATATCGGTAACAATAGCTCTATCGAGGCACAAAAGCGCGTTAAACAATGAAGATTTGCCGACATTCGGTTTCCCGATAATAGCGACAGAAGCGCCCTGTCTGAAAATATTTGATGTGTTTGCTCCTGATAAAACTTTGTCGATTTTAGAGATGATATCTCCAAAACTTTTGACTAAATAATCATATTCAGGCTCTTTAACGTCCTCCGGAAAATCAATTCCGGCAGTGATTTTAGATAGAACTTCAAAAATATCATTTCTGATATCGTTAATTTTTTCCCTCAAAACTCCTGAAAGATTTTTCATTGAAACCTTTGCAAAATCAGAAGTTTTAGAGTGAATAATATCCGCAACCGCTTCTGCCTGAGATAAATCCATGCGCTTGTTTAAAAATGCGCGCTTGGTGAATTCGCCTTTTTCTGCAAGCCTTGCTCCGTTTTTTAAAACAAGGTTAAGAATATTTTTTACAACCTGAATCCCGCCGTGACACTGGATTTCCACAACATCTTCGCCTGTATAGCTGTTCGGCGCAAAAAACGGCAGAACAACAACTTCGTCAATGATTTTAGGGGGGTGACTTTGTGAGTTGGTGACTGAGTGATTGGGTGATTGGGTGGTTGAAGGGTTGAATGACAGCGCACTTTCCCCCGCCCCTTGCGGGAGGGGGTTAGGGGGAGGGGTTAGTTCCTCGTCTCCGTCATTATCTACAATAAAACCGTGTTTAAACTTTCCCCTTTCAAAGTTACATTCTCCAGAGTTCGTCAAGCTTGCAGTTTCACCAGCCAACCCGATACATTTACCCTCGCTTCTAGAAGATGACAAGCTTGTAGTTTCACCAGCCAACCCGATACATTTACCCCCGCTTCTGGAAGATGACAAGCTTGTAGTTTCATCTGAAAATCCAGTACATTTACCCCTGAAAATTTTGTTAATAATCTCAAACGCTTTATCGCCCGAGATTCTTATTATTCCGACTCCGCCGGTTCCCATCGGCGTTGCCGGCGCTGCTATTGTATCAAATTCATCCAGTATATTCATAAATTTATTGTAACCCAAAAAAATTCGACATATAATAATCGTATGAAAATAAGCGAATTAATAAAAGCTTCGGGAGCAAAAATTTTATCAGAACCGGATGGAGATTTGGAAGTCAAAATTTCTACCGATACAAGAACTATAGGCAGCGGTGATTTTTATCTTCCGCTAAAAGGCGCAAATTTTGACGGGGAAAAGTTTATTCAGGAGGCTCTGGATAAGGGCGCCGCAGGCGCCTTCTGTACAGAGGCGCCCGATGAGCGCAAGGGAAACGGAAAAACCTTGCTTCTGGCGGATAATACTCTGGAGACATATCTGAAACTTGCGAATTACCGCAGAAATAAACTGAATTTTACAGTTGTTGCAGTTACCGGAAGTTCGGGTAAAACAACCACCAAGGAACTGGTTGCGTCAGTTTTGGCAGAAAAATTTAAGACTTTTAAAACTCCGCTCAATCACAACAACGAAATCGGGCTTTGCCGGACGATATTTGAAGCGCCTGATGATACTGAAGTTCTTGTTCTGGAGATGGGCATGAGAGGGCTGGGGGAAATTGAAATCCTTTCAAAATGCGCAGAACCTGATATTACAATTATTTCCAATGTCGGAACCGCGCATATCGGGCGGTTAGGCTCAAGGAAAAATATTGCAAAAGCAAAATGCGAGATTGTAAAACATCAGAGAGGAAATATTTTTATTGCGCATGATGATGAATTAATCCGCAAAACGGTTGACTTTGACGGTGAAAAGATTTTTTATTCGCTTAAAGAGGTAAAGATTTTAGAAAAGAGTGAGCATTATTCAAAATTTGAATACGAAAACAATATTTATGAGTTGAATGTCGGCGGGGATTACAATATAGAAAACGCGCTTGCGGCAATAAACACCGGCATGAAACTCGGATTAAGCGTCAGAGAAATTCAGGCAGGATTAAAAAAATACGCACCTATTGAAAAGCGCTGGGAAGCTGTAAAATCAGGCGGATTTGAGATAATTAACGACAGTTATAACGCTAATCCTGAATCAATGAGAGCTTTTGTCGACACAATTCTGGAATTGTATACAAAACCCGTTATCGTCCTCGGTGATATGGGAGAGCTTGGCGATGAGGAAATCCGCTACCACAGAGAGCTCGGGGGGTATATAAATAATCACAAAAACCTGAAACCGGATACAATTGTGCTTTCTTTGGGCAGTTTGTCAAAATATATAACAGAAGAGATTAAAAATTGCCGTTCAAAACATTTTGACCGTATAGAAGAACTGGTTGGATTTATACAAAAAGAAATACCTCAAGATTCTAAAATATTTTTGAAAGCTTCCAGAAGTATGAAGTTTGAGAGAATTATTGAAAGTTTGGATTACATCAGCTAAGCAGGTCTATAAAATCCTCTTGTTTACTTATTTCTTTTTTTGATGAAAAACTTTAGAATAATTTTATGGACAATATTTTAGAAATACGGCGTTTAAACCTGTTTTTCGGGAAGTATCAGGCGCTTTATAATGTGAATTTAACTTTAAGACGCGGTACAATGCATGCACTTGTCGGAGAATCCGGCTGCGGCAAAAGCATGACCGCAATGTCAATTATCCGTTTGATTCCAAAGAGTGCAAAAATAGAAAGTGGAAGTATTTATTTTAATGGTGATAATTTGCTTGAATTTAAAGAAAGACAGGTAAGAGAGCTTAGAGGGAATAAAATTGCCCTTATTCCGCAGGATCCGATGACATCTTTAAATCCTTTGTATACAATAGGGAACCAGCTTATAGAGGCAATAAAGATACATAATAAAGTCTCAGAAAGACAGGCTTTGAGAAAAGCAAAAGAAGTTATGAGTCTTGTGCGAATTCCGGATGTTGATAAAAAACTGAATTTTTATCCGCATGAATTTTCAGGAGGTATGAAGCAGAGAATAATTATTGCAATGGCTCTGGCATGCCGTGCGGAACTTATTATTGCCGATGAGCCCACAACAGCTCTGGATGTTACTATTCAAAAGCAAATAATGGATTTGCTGGATGATATAAAACAGGAATTTGGAACAACAATACTGTTGATTTCACACGATCTGGCACTAGTCAGTAATTATGCAGATTATGTATCGGTTATGTATTCAGGTCATATAGTAGAAGAAGCCCCGGCCGGAGAATTTTTTAAAAAACCGCTTCATCCATACGCAATAGCTCTGATAAATTCGCTTCCGACACGTAATCCTTCCCTTAAACTCCGCACAATCGAGGGTTCTCCTCCCGGTATTCAAGACGAAATTTCAGGATGTAAATTTCATCCCCGATGCGACATATGCAATCCCGATATTTGTGTTTCGGAAGAACCGCTGCTGACAAAACGCGGAGCTGTCCATTATTCAGCATGCTGGGTTAAATAAATTACACTCTTGCAAAAATGTAAAAAAACTACTATGATAACAATATCAAAGCTTATATGCCTTGTAAGAACGTATTTCCCAAACAGTACTGAAAAACAATGGAACAATTTGTAATAACATTTGATGAGATAAGAGCTCTTTTACAGGAGCAGCAATATTCTGAATCCGATATAGAGGAGCTGGAAAAAGCTTTTGAGTTTGCCAAAAAACTTCATTCCGGACAGTACAGGGTTTCCGAGGAACCCTATATTATCCATCCAATGGAAGTCGTAAAAATTTTAATCGGCCTGAGGGCAGATAAGCACACTCTTATGGCCGGTTTTTTGCATGATATTCTTGAGGACACTGAAACTAAGCCGGAAGAAATAAAGGAGCTGTTTGGGGAAGATGTTCTCAATCTGGTACAGGGAGTTACTAAACTCGGTAAACTGCAGTTTAAATCTACTGAAGAGCGTCAGGCTGAAAATTTCCGAAGAATGTTGATTGCTATGGCAAGTGATGTCAGAATTATTCTTTTAAAACTTGCGGACAGACTTCATAACATGCGTACCCTGAATTATATGACACCTGTCAAGCAGCAGAGAATTGCGCAGGAAACTCTGGATATTTTTGCACCTCTTGCAAACAGGCTCGGGGTGGGTAAAATTAAGGCTGAACTTGAAGATTTATCTCTGAAATATCTTCATCCGGATAAGTATTATGAAATTGCACAGCTTGTTTCCCAGAAAAAAGCTGAGCGTGAAATGACCGTAAAATTGTTAATTGATAAGATTTCAAAAGATGTTAAGGCTAGTGGAATTAATGCTCAGATTACAGGCAGGGCAAAGCATTATTACAGTATTTATAATAAAATGCAGCGTCTGAATGTCGCATTTCATGATTTGTATGACATAACCGCTGTTCGTGTAATTGTAGATACAGAAAAAGAATGTTATGAGGTTCTGGGGCTTATACATTCACAATTTAAACCTATTCCGGGACGCTTCAAGGATTATATTGCAATGCCTAAAGGCAATATGTATCAATCTTTGCATACTTCAGTAATCGGCCCGCGTCAGAAGCCGCTTGAAGTTCAAATTAGAACTTGGGAAATGCACGAAATTGCCGAATACGGTATTGCAGCGCACTGGAGATATAAAGAAAAGGGTTCAAAAAAAGCGGATTCTGCAAGCGATATAAAATTTTCATGGATGCGCAAGCTTGTTGAATATAACAAAGAGACTAAAGATGCGGAAGATTTTGTCAATTCCGTGAAGCTGGATTTGTTTTCGGATCAGGTTTTTGCTTTTACTCCGGGCGGAGACGTAATAGATTTACCGCAAGGCGCTACACCGGTAGATTTTGCTTACCGTATTCATTCGGATGTAGGACATAAGACTGTCGGTGCATTAATAAACGGCCGTATTGCGCAGTTGGATACAAAACTGAAAAACGGTGACATTGTTGAGATTATGACTTCAAAGGTTGCTGCCCCGCGCCTTGATTGGCTGAATTTTGTTGTAACAAAACAAGCAGCTTCAAGAATCCGCCAATGGTACAAGAAGAACAAACGTGAAGACCATATTGATATTGGAAAGGCTAACTTAGAGCATGAACTCACAAAAGTTGTTTTTGATGAGTATGTCAAAAACGGTGAGTTTGATAAAGTCGCAAAGCAAATGAATTATGTTAGTGCGGATGATTTGTTTGCTGCACTGGGGTACGGAGAAACTACTGTTAATAAAATAGTTAACAGGCTGCGCAAACCGCAAAAACAGGAATCTCAAATTTCCCATAAGCCGCGAAAAGCGAGTGAAAAAGATATAGTTGGTCTGGAAGGACTTCTGTATTCTTTTGCAAGATGCTGTTCTCCGATTCCCGGAGAGCCGATTGTAGGGGTTGTTACCCGTTCTAAAGGAGTTACTGTTCACAGGCTTGACTGCAAAACTCTTGAAAATATTCCTGTTGAAAGGCTTATTGATATACATTGGGCAGGAAATAACATAAATAAGACTTATAGTACGACAATACGTATTGAAACAGCAGAAAAACTCGGACTTTTAAAAGATATTATCGGCGTTGTTTCAGATAATAATACAAATATCAGTTCTGCTAACGTTAAGTCAAAAGGAAAAATCGGAATTATTGAACTAGGTATTGAGCTGGATAACATAGATACTTTGAGAAAAGTTATGAATGCTCTGCAATCTATGCCGGATGTGTACAGTGTAAAAAGGATTCAAACATCTTATACACGTACACCGCAGCCGTTTACAAAGAAGCCAAACAAACAAAAACATAAAAAATCTTCCCGTTAGTGTTATTTTTACTAAAATATTTACTTCGTTGTATAATATCACTATGGGGATGAAAAGAGCTTTATTATTTTTTGTAACATTTATAATATTATGCAGCCCGTCTTATGCAATAAAAATCGGGCTTCAAACTCAGGTAAATAAAACTTTTGTCGGAGCTTCGACCGCTGCGGAAATCATAGACTGCGATACAAACAAGCTTATTTTTGTTATGGAAAAAATGAAGGGTTATGAAATGAAGCCCTATCGAGGTGTAATTGCCATAAAAGTTGACGGTCAATGGAATAAAATGAAGGCAAATAAAATAATAATAAAACCTGAGGAAGACGGATTTTTGAGTGTAAAACGAAAATGGTATCGGGGAAACTTTAAGATAATAAATGACGGACTTGGCTTGACTGTCATTAACGATATTCCGCTGGAAGAGTATCTGCAAGGAGTCGTACCATCTGAAATGCCGTCCGGCTGGGAACACGAAGCTCATAAAGCCCAGGCAATTGCGGCAAGAAGTTATGCTATTGCAAACCGCGGCAAAAGAGCAAAATACGGTTATGACCTGAAAGACACTCCGGAGGATCAGGCATACGGAGGAGCAAGTGCAGAAAAACTTAATACCAACAATGCAGTTGACGAAACTTCGGGGATAGTTCTTGTTTGTCAGGGCAAAATTGTACCTGCGTATTATTCGGCTTCGGCCGGCGGCAAAACCAAAACCGGAGGTCAGGTGTGGTCTGCAGATTTACCTTTTTTAAAATCCGTTCCATCTTTTGATGACGGAATTAAAAAGAACGGTCACGGAGTCGGAATGAGTCAGTATGGTGCAAATAATCTTGCTAAAAGAGGGTATAATGCATATCAAATACTCAAATACTTTTATGCCAATACAAAATTTGCAAGAGTAAGGGGCGAATATTAAATACCGCGCTTTATTGTACTGACTTTATCTTTTGTAAAATTAAACAAATTTACGCGGGATTCCCGTAGTTTTGCATTAAATTTGTATTTTAGATTTTTTCTTAACGGGTTAGTGTGTCTTGCGGAGCCGACAAAGTTAGACAGAATCGGCGAAATACTGCTAATCATATTTTATCCTTTCGGGTAATGTAATTCCTCCCCTCTTTAAGAGGTGTTCTTTAATTTTAATCCAAAAAAATATTATGTAAAGTAAAAAGAATTTTGATACATATTTAACTGAATAGGTCTGTTAAATTTCCTTGTGATTCAAACTCTGATAACAATTCAGGCATAAAGAATCTCTAAAACCTTATCCCCAAAACTCCAGAATTTTTTCTGAAATCAGCAATGCAGAATTCTGGTTTTGTCCTGTAATTAAGTTCCCATCGACTTCAACATGTTCCGACCAAGGTTTTTTTGATATAAAATTACCGCCAAGTTCACGGATTCTCGTTTCTAACAAAAAGGGAACAAGTTCTTTTAGTTTTACAATTCCTTCCTCATCATTTGTAAAACAAGTTATCCGTTTCCCTTTTAAAATTGAATCACCATTCGATGTTTTGGCATTTATTAATCCGGCCGGTCCGTGACAGACAGCACTTACAAGTTTACCTTCATTATAGAATCTGCTTACTAATCCGGCAACCTCCTGATTTTCTGCTAAATCAAACATTGGGCCGTGCCCGCCGGGGAAGTACACACCGTCAAATTCGTCCGGATTTATGTCAGACAACTTTTTTGTTTCCCTTAAAACTTTTATGCAATCATCCCACTCTTCCGGATTGGAGCAAGACATAGAATTTTCATCAACCGGTGACAGCCCGCCGGCCGGACTTGCAACGACAGTTTTTACATCAGATTTTTGAAAAACAAGATAAGGTACTGCAAATTCTTCCAGATAAACTCCTGTATTTTGGATACAGTTGCAATCCGGCTTTGTGCAGCTACAGCCGGAGTAGTTTGTTGTAATAATAAGTAAATTTTTCATTTGTTTGTTCTCCTGTTTTTGACGGATAAGATGGCTGGCTATCAAATAGAAAGGCGGACAATATGGAACAAGTGCTGCCTTTCTGTTTTCTCAACCGTTTAATCGCTAATAAATACATTATTTTATATGCTTCATAACAATATTCATCAAATCTTCTTTTTTTCTCATGCCGCTAAAGCGTTCAACTTCCTTGCCGTTATTTAAGACCAGAAAAGTCGGGAAAGAATTTATGCCCCATCTTATTGCAAGCTCGGAATTATCGTCTGTATTAACCTGACCAATCCAAACTTTGTCCATTTTTTTTAATTCGTCCTCCTGTTTTTTGCAATATCCGCACCACGGAGCATAAAATTCAACAAATTTTATCCCTTTTTCTGTCTCTTTATCAAAATTTTCGTGTGTAAGTTCTTTAAGCATAATAAAATTCCTCCTAATGCAATTTAGGAGGAATTTAAAAAATTTACATTACCATGTTAGACAGTAATTTTTATTAAGTTCTCAACATGCTGAATAATTTCTTTATTATATCCGCCTTCAATATATCTCGGATTAACCATTTTCAGAACTTCTTTCATGCTTAGAAGTTTATTAGGCAGACAAATGTATTTTTCTGCAGCTGCTTTTATATTTTGCAAAGCTGCTTCCAGCGGTGCATTCGGATTGTCAACAGTACGGCTGCTGATATCAATTAATTTGTCCGCTTTTCTTAATTCCTGCAGCTTCTCAATCTCTTTTCTGCCGTTTTCTTTTGCTTCCCTTACCGCATCAATTGAACCCATCAGTCTAATATATTTTTGGGAATTATCATACATTTTTTCTGAATTAGTAAGCAAATCAGATTTCTTCTGATCCATATAATATCGTGATTCAGATTTATTGTATGATCTCTCAAAGATTCCCTTTTCGTGTTCTTTTGACCAGGAGTCATAGTCGCTTGAAGCTGTTAAAACTCCATTATTATATTTATCAAAGTCATATTCTAACTGGCGGCGTAAAACATGTTTGTTCATTAGAAATTTATCAAGCTTGCGGTCTACAACTTTGAGTGATTCTTCTCTGTTCATTGCAGGAAGTTCGGTTATGGTTCTTCTCATTCTGTTGTCATAAGTTTTGTAGTATGAATTTGTGCCAAGAATATCTGCTGAACGTTCTTTATAGCTTGGTTCCAGTTCTGTAAAGATTTCTTCATTATCCGGAAGTTTGGAGTCATAAATGTCAAATCTTGCCTTATTTGCCATTTTACCAATTTCATCGTTCTTGTTTTTTTCCCAGCTGTATGGCTGATATTCCATTTTCCAGTTACCGCCGTTCTGGGCAGTTTTGTCCGTAAAAAGTCCTTTAAAATTTGTATTTGTACTTATTGCCTGTATTTTCATAACTTGATTCTCCTATATTTTTTTGATTACCTTAATCCCCTGATTTGCATAGAAATTCTTCAACTCATCAAATAAAGGAATAAGTTTTGCTTTACAATCTTCAATCAAGGCTTTCTTTTCAGCAATTTTTACATCATTTGCTTTGATTCCGGATTTTAAATTGTCAATTTTTGAATTAAGCATGTCGATTGTTTTTGTACACTTTGCTTTAACGGCTTCAAATTTTTTCTTAGCAGCCTGTAAGTTTTCCTGTTCTTTTTTAGCTCTTTCGGTATCAAGTGTTAATTTGTAGTCTTTGTCATTTCCGTTAGTGATATCGGAATAAACTTTTTTTACATCTCCTAAGAAGGTTTCGTATTTATTTTGATTATTAATTTTTGTAGTTAGTCTGTTTTCTGCATTTTTTGCTTCACTGTATACTACAGATTCGTTTTGAGCACCGGACAGGGTTGATAAAATTAATTCTTTGTACGGTTTTTCCATTTTTTCCAGGTTTTGGGCATGTTTTTCTACAGATTTGCTTGAATTTTTGATATTGATTAATTCTTGTTCTGCTGTTGTTAAGCCTTTCAACATTTGAGCTTTGTCGTTTTCAAGAAGTTTGATTTCGTCTTCTGCAGCTTCTTTAACATATCTGTAATGTCCGCCTTTATCGTATAAACGGGCGCATTCTGCAGCCTGCCATTGCTGATATTTAGCTTCTTCAACACTTGCAAAGCCGCCCATTTCTCTTCTGTAATAATATTGTCTTACTTCTTCAAAATCATTCTTGTAATTTTTTCTTTCAGCTCCAAAATAATTGCGGCTTACTTCTTTGTTAACATCCGGATAACTTGGTTCGTTATCATAGATAATTTTGTCGGCGTTTTCTTTAATATTGTCGCTTATCGGTTCCATAGGATCTGCAAAATATACTCTGTTCTTTTGATCAGCGTGATATGCTCCCAGAGTTGTTTCTGCATAAGAATTTTTGTGCCATTCCGGCAACTGGGTAAGATCTCCGCCGTGTCTGATGCTTACATACTTGCCGTTGAAATTTGGTTGTGCGGAATTACTGTTAATTGGTGATATTTTCATAATAGCCTCCTTAAATATCCTTTTTTATAAACACTCCATATTGATATACAAAATATAATTGGGTATATGTTAAAATAAACATATACTTTTTGCATGTATATTGTAATAAATATTTACAAAAGATTTAAAATTTTTGTTGTAATTACAATTGAAGTCATACTCCGTAAATGATATAATCAAATCAATAAAAAGGTTAGAATATTTATTATTAAAAGAAAGGAAAAATTTATGGCAAAATATGTTTGTACAGTTTGTGGTTATACAGCAGAAGGCGAAGCACCGGAAAAATGTCCGGTATGCGGTGCCGGTAAAGATAAATTTGTTCTGATGGCAGAAGGTGAAAAGAATTACGCTGACGAGCACAGAATCGGCGTTGCAAAAGATGTTGACCCTGAAATCCTAGAAGGCTTGAGGGCAAACTTTATGGGTGAATGTACAGAAGTAGGTATGTATATTGCAATGGCAAGACAGGCTGACAGAGAAGGTTATCCTGAAATTGCAGAGGCTTTCAAAAGATATGCTTTTGAGGAAGCTGACCACGCTTCAAGATTTGCTGAACTTCTGGGAGAAGTTGTTACAAATTCTACAAAGAAAAATCTTGAACTCCGTGCAGAAGCAGAATTCGGCGCTTGTGACGGCAAAATGAAAATAGCAAAGCGTGCTAAGGAATTAGGGCTTGATGCTGTTCATGATACAGTTCACGAGATGGCTAAAGACGAAGCACGCCATGGACGCGGTTTTGACGGTTTGCTTGCAAGATATTTTGCTAAATAATCCGGTATAAAAAGGCGGGTTGAGCTAAAGCTCAACCCGCCTTTTTAATATACAGATGTCCATATTGACATTTTAACCGGAAATAACTATTCATCCCGTAATAATATTATTGAAATTTTCCGTTGATTGTTTACAATATAAGTGTAAAATTAACACTAGACGAAACTTAGAAAACAGGGATTGGAAATATGACAAATAAGAATATAAGAAATATCGCAATAATTGCGCACGTTGACCACGGAAAAACAACGTTAGTGGATTGCATGCTTAAACAAAGCGGAGTTTTCAGGGAAAACCAGCAGGTTCAGGAAAGAGTTCTGGACAGTAATGACCTTGAACGTGAACGCGGTATTACTATTCTTTCAAAAAACATTTCCATTAATTATAAAGGAACAAAGATTAATGTTGTGGACACTCCGGGTCACGCGGATTTTGGCGGCGAAGTTGAGCGTGTACTGGGTATGGTTGACGGCGCGCTTCTTATCGTTGATGCGGCAGAAGGTCCTATGCCCCAGACAAGATTCGTTTTATCAAAAGCGCTTGAACTCGGAATTAAAATTATTGTTGTAATCAATAAAATTGATAAACCTGCAGCAGATCCGGACGGAACGTTGGACAAGGTTTTTGATTTGTTTACAGAACTCACTGACAGAGAAGATTTGATTGATTTTCCTTATATTTATGCAAGCAGCCTTCACGGCTTTGCAATCAAACATCTTGAAGATGAAAAGAAAGACATGACACCGCTTCTGGATTGTATTTTAGAAAATATTCAGCCTCCTGTCGGCGACGCTGACAAGCCTTTCCAGTTCAGAGCAACGACGCTTGATTATAATGAATACGTAGGAAGAATTGTTATCGGGCGTATTGTAAACGGCAGGGTTCATTCTCAGGAGCAGGTTGCCTGGGTTAAAGCTGACGGAAGTGTCGAAAGAGGGAAAATTACAAAGCTTTTCGGTTTTAAAGACCTCGGAAGAGTTGAAATTGAAGAATCAGAAGCCGGAGATATTGTCGGTATCGCAGGATTTTCTGACATTCATATCGGTGAAACTTTATGCGACCCGAACAATATTAATCCGCTTCCTTTGATTCACGTTGACGAACCGACTTTACAGATGAATTTTTCAGTAAACGACAGCCCGTTTGCAGGTCAGGAAGGTAAGTTTGTAACATCAAGACAGCTTAGAAAAAGACTTTATGATGAGTTAGAAAAAAATGTAAGCTTGAGAGTCGAGGACACGGACTCTACAGATTGCTTCAAAGTCAGCGGCAGAGGCGAATTACATCTCGGGATTCTTATTGAGACGATGAGAAGAGAAGGATACGAATTTCAGGTATCCAAACCGGAGGTTATATATAAAGGCGAAGGCGAGAATTTGCAGGAACCGTTCGAAAACCTTCTGATAGATGTTCCGGAAGAATATGCAGGCTCCTGCATTGACAGGCTTTCCGGAAGAAAAGCAACCATGCTTGAAATGCAAAACAACGGAAACAGAACAACTATGAGATTTTCTATTCCGGCAAGAGGTTTAATCGGGTTCAGAACTGAATTTATCCGCATGACAAGAGGTGAAGGTATTATGTACCATACATTTGATGAGTACAAACCTTATGCCGGAGATATTCCGAAACAGAGATGCGGCTCAATTCTGGCTCACGAGCAGGGCGAAGCTATTCCTTACGCTCTGGCGCAGTTTGAAGACAGAGGTGTATTCTTTGTAACTCCTAAGACTAAAGTCTACAGAGGTATGATAATCGGCGAAGGCAACAGACCTCAGGATATTGTTGTTAATATCTGCAAAACAAAGAAATTAACCAATATGCGGAGTTCAACAGCAGATGTTATGGTAACTCTGCAGGCGCATAAAGAACTTTCGCTTGAAGACTGCCTTGAATACATCGGCGATGACGAACTGGTAGAAATCACTCCGCAAAATATCAGGATGAGAAAACAAGATCTGGTTAAGTTTAAAAGCATATAAACCGGGCATTCCCGTGATGAAGGGGGGTAAATATGTTTTACGGGTGACTGAGTGACTGAGAACTGTATAAATGTAAGTCAGGTTTTACCTGACAAAAAAATTTTAGAGATTCTTCGGGCTCACGTCCTCTGAATGACAGCAGGGGTAAATGTATTTGGGTTGTCAGGTGAGACTACAAGTATAGCGTCATTGCGGGGGTAAATGACGCTATACTTGTAAGCTGGGTGTAGGGTGGGAAAAGCGCCGGCATTCCCGCCGGAATAGGAAAGTTTTTGTCGGGTTTCACCATACCTATATTTCATTAGATGCGGTAAATCACAGATTTACCGCATCCTACTTTTATATTCTCAGTCACTCAGTCACTTAATCAGTCAGTCACCAATAAAAGACCTTTACTCCGCGCTATTCACCCAACATTACTTAGCAATTCCGGTGTAAACGTTCACATTTTACCCGCTCTGCTGCTCTTTATCTAAAAAAGTTTTACAGATTATCCAAATCCGGCAATTGTTTGTACTTGAATTCATTTGCATAATTTTGAGCTTTTTTGATTACTGAAATTGGGCTTTTAAACCACCCTTTGGCCTTAAACTTAAAATATTTCACACTTGCTGCAAGATATTCTTTGTTTGCAAAAGATTTCTCAAGAGCACCGCCGTTATATTTCCAGCCGCATTGCACCCGCTCTGATTCTACTGACAAAAAAATATCATTTTCATTATATTTCTGTTCTTCTATGATTTCAGATAATTTTGTCAGTTGTTTTTTACTAAAGTTTTTTTTCATAAAATCTTTTGCTTCCGGCGACGCCTTAACCGCCATTTTAAAATCCAAATTTTGCTTTGAGCCTGACATTGTCTGAATTTGCATACAATTCTCCTTTAAATTCAACTATTATTATAACACCTAATTTTTTAAAATAACCGGTGCGCAAGTGTGTGCACACTTGCGCACCAATAAATTAAAAAAATATAGACAAAAACTTACCCAACTTTTGTGGACCAAGCTCCACACTACTATCTTGTAAATAGTGAATAGGTCGGGCTAAAGCCCGACAAAACTTGTTAAACCTATATTTCTTTTTTGTTTAGAATACTCTTACAGGTATTGGAATGACAAATTATAAGTTCAATTTTTTCGTAAAAATTTTCCCAAAATTTCCCAAAATGTAAAGATGCTGCCTAAAATTAAAATAATAAGATATATATAATGGATTATATTATTTTTTTCTATTTGGATATCATTATTTGTTTTGAGAAAATACTTAATTGTTTTTAAATCTCTTCTTGCATTATCTTCTGAAAGATAACCTGTCTCAAAAGGAAAACTTTGATAATAATATTTATCTTTTGGATAAGCTATTTCATAGTAGTTCATTAAACGGCGTTGTATTTGATAATGTACGGTGAGTTTTTTATCAGCTAATGTATTGATATCTAAGCCGGAAGATGCCGGACGTTTAAAGATATAATAAACCGTACAGGTACATTGCCCTTGTGTACAATTTAAGGTTTCTTTTATAGGAGTTTGCATAAAAATTACCCAGCATCCTATTATAAGACATGCTAAAAGCCATATTTTATAGGTAAATTCTCTAATCATTAAAACCTCATTTTATCTGAAAAGTTCGCAGAGGGCGTTCACGACCCGGGCAATAGAATTTTTGTACACAATATTTCAGTTATCCCACCGGGTTTTATCTAAGAAAGTTTTAACAGCATCTTCCAGATTATCCGGAGTTGTAAGAGAAGTTATGTTTTCCGGCGTTTCTTCCTGTCCGGCAATCCCTAAAGACTCGCGGAGTTTATTATACAGGCTCAAAATTGCAAACAAAAGTATTGAAGATATTGCAACACCTGCCATTGCAAGCAGAAATTTCTTTGCAATCTTTCTTTTGCTTACAGGCTGCTTGTATTGAATACTCTCAGGTGCCGGCGGAAGCTCCTGAACAGTGCTTGGAGTCTCTTCAGCCGCATTAATCGGCTCAAGCGGAGTCTCCTGAGAAACACCGGTCAAAGGTCCCTGAATATTCTCCGGCTCAGCTATAGCCGGAGAAATCAGAGTAATTATAAGTAATAATACTAAAATTTTATGTTTCAGCATTCTTTTTCGTAGTCCTTCTTGTTCTCTTCTGAGAATTCCGATTCGGTCTCCTGGTTCGTTTTGCCGGTTTTGCATCTGTCGTTTCGGCGGCAGCTTCTCCATCTCCTGCAGGTGCTGCAGTTTCAGTATTTTCAATAGGAGCCGTGCTTTTTTCGTTGCCGCCTTCCTCATTTACCCCATTATTTTCACCTTTTGGAGTAACGTCAGCATCGGGTGCTATAACCGGCGCAATTTCAGAAGTTTCATTGATAACTGTTTGTGCAGCATTTTCAGCAAGAACATCGGCTTCTTTTATTTTCTTTCTGTTATTTCTGCCTCTGCCTCTGGATTTTCTGGTTTCTTTTTCTTCCTTAATTTCTGTTATTTCAGCCTGCGCTGCAACAGAAGGATTTTCTGTTATTGTTTCAAGTTTTTCTTCCTGAACCGTTTCTATTGTCTCTTCCGGTTTTGTTTCAGGCTTGTTATTAAATTTATTATTGAATTTCTTTTTATTATTCATCGGAAGCTTAAGTTTGGCGGCTTTTGCTCTGTATTCGCCTTCTGCTGTAGGAGAGGCAAACTTAATATCTTCCATAATGTAGCCGTTACCCTGGCAGTGCGGGCAGCGTTTTGCAAAAATTTCACTAAGTGCCTGACCCTGACGGTGACGCGTCATTTCAACAAGCCCTAAATCAGACAACTGACCGACTTGCGGCTTAGCTTTATCAGCTTCTATTGCAAGTTCAAGCTCTTCCATCATAGCAAGCTTATCGACGCGGGAGGTCATATCAATAAAGTCAATAATAATCATACCGCCGATATTTCTTAATCGTAACTGCCTTGCAATCTCGTGAACAGCTTCAATATTTGTTTTAAGGATTGTTTCATCCTGAGTTGCAGAGTTTGTAAACTTACCGCTGTTAACGTCAATAACCGTTAGAGCTTCAGTTGTCTGGATAAACAAATATCCGCCTGACGGAAGGTTAACTTTCATCTGCAGTGCTGCTTTAATTTCTTTATGAATATCCATTGCTACAAGCAGAGGCTCGGAGCCTTTGTACAGAGTAACATTGATATTCTTATTCATATGCCAGTTCTGGAGAATATTCTGGACTCTGTTCAGAGCAAAAGCCGTATCAACAACTATTTCCTGAGTCTCTTCGTTGCAAGCTTCTCTTATAACCCTGTATAATAAATCCTGATCTCTGTATAACAGGCTTGGCGGAGTCATACTCTCTGCAGAAGTTATAATATTATTCCACTTTTCAAGCAGAATTTCTAAATCCTCCTGAATATCAGCTTCAGTCTGTCCTTCGGCTTCAGTTCTTACAATAACTCCCACTCCTACAGGTTTTAGGAGGTTTAAAATTGATTTGAGTCTGGCTCTTTCTTTTGTTGAAGTAATTTTCTTACTAACGTTAATTCCCGGCTCGTTTGGCATAAGAACAAGAAAACGTCCCGGAAGCGAGATTTCGGTTGTAACTCTAGGTCCTTTATGCCCAACAGGCTCTTTAACAACCTGAACAACAAGTTTTTGTTTCGGTTTTAACTTATCCTGCAAAGCGCCTTTTCCCATAACATCCTGAGCGTGCAAAAAGCCCATTTTGTCGGAACCTACGTTTACAAAGGCAGCTTCGATTGAAGGCAGGATATTTTCAACCTGAGCCAGATAAACATCTCCAAGGATAATCTCTCCTCTATGTACATAAAACTCGGCAACTTTGCCGTTTTCTATAACCGCAGCAATATTGTCGCGCTCGGCTATAACTATTTTGTTAGCGACTGCATCTTTCATTGTTTCTAAATCCTTCTTTTTCATTCAACGGGGTCGTTTAAGACTGCAATAAAAGTCTTTACCATTTACCCCACTACATATCGTTGAGGTTTTCATTCAAGAATCTGACTCTGGTTATATCAAATATCTGCTTAGGATTAACCAGCTTCATCAAATCATCTGCCCGAAGAGCCGGAATGTCAGACCCCTGACCGGTTTTTAGACATATAAACAGACTGTCTTTATCAAATCTATGCGTCCCGATAGATTTCTTAAAATCTGTTGTTTTTTCAAAACCTTTCTTGTTTTTCTTTGTGATTAAAACTTCTTCACAAGACAAAACCTTATCTACATCATAGCGGAATTTTTCAAAATTGTAAAGGGAT
>CALUSN010000011.1 GCA_944323435.1 Candidatus Gastranaerophilales bacterium
ATATCAAGCAAGGAAACTAATTTTCAATGAGTCTTATGAGCCCGACGAGCTACCAGACTGCTCCATCCCGCGATATTTAATTTTGGAGTTCCGACAACCACCGTTGTCATTTACCCCCACCCCATTATTAAACGCTAAAAAACAAAAATCAATACCCATTATTTTTGATTTAAAAATTAACCTTCCATACATATATTTTCATCTAGTCGCGGAGTTTGACGCCGGTTACTTTTGATATGCCTTTTTCTTTCTGGGTAACACCTATGGTTCGATTAGCAGATTCAATCATAGGTTTTCTGTGGCTTACGACAATAAACTGGGTTGATTCTGACTGGGATTGGACAATATGCGCAAGCTTTTCAACATTAATACCGTCAAGGCTGGCGTCAACTTCGTCAAAAGCATAGAAAGGCGCCGGCATATATTTCTGGATTGCAAATACAAACGAAAGTGCCGTAAGTGCTTTTTCTCCGCCGGACATACCTGCAAGACGCTGTTTTTTCTTGTCTCTCGGCTGTGCTTCTATATCAAGCCCGCCTTCAAACGGTTTTTCCTCGTTTTCTAGAATTAATGTTCCTTCGCCGTCTGAAAGTTTATGGAAAATGTCTTTAAAGTTTTCATTCAAAACATTGTAGGTTTTGAGGAAAGTTTCCTTCTTCAAATCCTCATACCCTTTCATCCTCTCTAAGATTTGTTCTCTTTCGCGGCTCAGAGTATCAATCTGCGCCTGTAATTCCTGCTGGCGCGCCGAGACATTTTCAAAATCTTCCAGTGCTTTCATATTAACCGCGCCTAATTCATCCATTCTTTTTTGCAGGCGCTGAATGCGTGACGTTATCTCATCAATAGACATTTCAACGGGTGTTAAGTCCGCAACATTTACGCCGGCTTCTTCAAGGATATTTTTTGTCTCTTCAAGCTGCGGCTCCAATTCTCTTCTTCTGGCTTTAAAAGATTCAATCTGTTCGGCAATCTTTTCTATATCATTGGCTTTAAGGTTCTTATCCGTTTCGACTTTCACGAGGTCATTATTAATATCGTCTCTCTGCTTAAGAAGTTCGCCGAGTTTTTCGGTAATTTCTTTGATTTGAATTTCCAGAACTTCCAGTTGTTCATTCAAACCTTTGATTTCCTCATTGAATTTGGCTTTGTCAAGCTCAAGTTCGCAATTTGATTTTTCCGAGCGGTCAATAGTCTCTTTATGAGAGCTGATTGTGGTGTTCATAAAATCAATTCTCTGATGAAGCCCTTCAATCTCGTGGTTAGCGTCTGCCATATTCTTTTCGTAACGCTTAATTTCCGCTTCAACGCCTGCGGTTTTTTCTTTCAAATCCTTCAAATCCGCATCGTTTAAGAGTTTTTCAACTTCCGTGATTGAAGTCTGAACATCCGTCATTTTGTCAGAAATTGTTATATGCTCTTCTTCTATTTTATCCAGAGCTTTTTCAAGAGCTGTAATTTCAGGCTCTGTTGTTTTGATGAAATTCTCTTTCTCGTCAATATTTTGCTGCGTATTTGCAAAACTCGTTTCCAGATTCGTAAGCTCTAATTTTGCTTTGTTAAATTCCGTCGTTGAATTTGAATATTTCCCCCTCACATCTTCCATTTTTGTTTCCAGATTTGAGCGCTTAGAAACAAGAGCGGCGTATTTTGACTCCATTTCTTTGAGTTTTGCCCTGTAGTTATCAATTTCACTGTCGGAATTTTGGGAGAACTTAAGCCCTGTTTTTCTGACCGCTCCGCCTGTTATTGAACCTGATTTTTCAAACAGGTCGCCGGAAAGCGTTACCATTCTGTATTTGCCGATTAATTTATTCGCAGCGGCTCTGTCCTCAACAACAAGAGTATCTCCGACCGCATAATAAAAGGCATTAAGGTACTCGTCGTCAAAATCAATAAGGTTAATTGCAAAATCAATTACACCCTTATCTTTCGGAAGGTTTAAACTTTTCGGACATCTTACGATTTTGTTAAGCGGAACAAATGTTGCTCTGCCGGCGTTTGAAGACTTCAAAAGCTCTATACATGTTGATGCGACGTGTTCATCGTCAACTACAATATGCGACATTCTGCCGCCAACAGCGATTTCCATGGCTGTTGAATACTCTTCGTCAACCTGACCGAGTTTTACAAGAGGCGCGTGAACCCCCTGAATATTGGCGTTTACAATTGTATCAACCGCACGTCCGAGGTTAGCATCTTCGTTTGCTTGCTTAACTGCCTCAAGCTGATATATTTTCTTACGTGCAGCTTGAAGGTCGTAGTCCATGTCTGTGATTTCATTTTTAGTTTTATCATACTCATACAATGTGTTTTTAAGGATGATTTTGAAATCGTCAAGTTCTTTGCCCAGTTGTTCTATCAAAAGTTCTTTAGCGGATTTTGTCTCAGAAAAATTTTCCTTAAAAGCTTCAAGTTCTTTCATCTTGTTTGAAGCGTCCTCCAGAGCTTTTTTCTTTGATGATAATTCCGCTTCCATCGGCGCCTGCTTCTGGATAAGCTTTGTTTCCTTATCCTGCAAATCTTCAAGTTCTTTTCTTAAACTGTTCCGCTTTTCAATATGTTTTTCGGCAGTTTCGCTTAAACCGGACATATCTTCCAGAATTTTATGCAAAATAGCTTTCTGCTCTTCAATATTCTTTTCAATCCCCTTGATTTCATCCTGTTTTAGTGAAATCTTAAGCTCGGAATCCTTGATTTTTTCCTTCTGGACTTCAATACCGTTTTTGGTATTTTCAATTGTTTTTAAATTATCCTGAATCTGCTTGTCAGCATAAGCTATCGAAGCATTCTTTCTTGAAATTGAGCCTTTAATTTCTTCTGCCTTCTGCTTTAGTTCAAGCTGATGCCCTTCGCCTTTTTCGGTTATGGTTTTAGAAATCTCATCATACTTTTCTTTAATAAGTCTCAGACGCTCTTCAAGGTCTTTTGCCTTAACCTCTTCTTCTTTTTTTCTTTTGGTAAATTCTAAGATATTTTCATGCGCTTTTTCAAGATTTCTTCGCAAATCAAAGAATTTAACAGTATTAATCTGGCTTTCAAGCCCTGTCTTTTCATCTTTAAGTTTCTGATACTTGAGCGCAACTTCTTTTTCTTCTTTTAATTGCTCAAGACGCGTATTAACTTCGTTCAAAATAAGAGTAGAATTAACAACCCGCTTCTCAACCGTATCCAATTCGCCAGTCGCCTGCTCTATTCTCCTGTCAAAGTCAGCAACTCCCGCAATTTCATCAATAATTTTGCGGCGCTCGTTCGGAGTACAGTTTGTAATACTCATAACGTCGCCTTGCATCATAACGTTATAACTGTTAGGAGTTATGTTGTATTTTTCAAGCTTTGCGTGAATATCGCTTAGTGTTGCAATTTTATCATCAAGATAATAAATACTGTTGAACCCCTGAGAAGATTTTCTGATACGTCTTGCTACCGAAAAATCCCCGTCATCGGTATCTCCGAAGGTGACTTTTACATACGCTTCATTTCTTTTGTTGTAGGTTGATATAAGGTGGAAGAGTTTTTCTGCACGCAATGTACGGCTTGTTGAAAGACCGAGCGCAAACAGAATACTGTCAATAATATTACTTTTTCCTGAACCGTTCGGTCCTGAAATAGTAGTAAAACCTTTAAGCATCGGTATATCAACTTTATTGGCAAACGACTTAAAGTTGTCTATCTCCAGCTGTTTTATGTACATTAAATCCCTTCCCCGTAAGACATGTCTGTATTCAGATTACTACAAAAATCCGGCTTATGTCAACAATATATTAGCTTATACAGGCCAATTTCTTATTATTTATATGTTACAATATACTTATGCAGGAAATAATTATCGGAAAAACATACAAACATTATAAAGGCAATATGTACAAAATTATTGCCTTTGCCCGCCACTCAGAAACAGGGGAGGATATGATAGTGTATCAGTCTTTAAAAAACAAAGATGTCTGGGTGCGTCCGAAAAGTATGTGGAATGAAGAAATTAATGAAAATACCCTCAGATTTACACTTGTCGAAAACAAATGAAATTATAAAAAGCCTGCTAAAACAGGGATACAAGCATAGAAAAGCCCTCTGGCTATCTTAAAAAATTTGTTATCAAACGCTTTGCTTTGCAGAAAAAACATGAATCTTTTTCATGAATCTCCTTAATTTCTGCAATTTTATAAGGTTCCGGTTGTATTGTTCGCCGGTATTTAACTGCAGGCGGTCCGAAAAGCATTACATACACAGGCTTATACCCTGACGGGATTTCAAGCATATCACAAATTTCAGGGAAAAACTTTAAACATACTTCTCCGAAACCGCACCAACAGGTGCCGACTCCCAAATTCTGAGCGCAAAGCTCAAAATAACTGAGAGCAATAACAGGATCAACTGCAGCACAAGGTGCAGAAAGCGGAGATGATGCAACAATCATATGCGGCGCACCTCTGAATATTACATCCTCACCGTTTAGCAATGCGTCTTTATATCGGGAAAATTTATTTACCAGCGGCGAAATTGCTTTATATGAAAGTGTTTTGACAAGAAGCTCGTTAACTCTTTTTCTTATTATATCCATAGCAGATTTCTCCTCTACAATTGAAAAATGCAAAGAGTGAGAATTACATCCGGTTGGAACATAATTAAGCATATCTTTTAATTTTGACATCTTCTCGTTGGAAATTTCTTCATTTTTGTATTGCCGTACACTTCTTCTTGATTTAATCAGACTAAAAATGTCATTATATTCTACCTCTTCGGAGTTTTCAGGTTTTTTACCGCAAAAACTCAATGCCCCGACAGGACAAATTGCAAGACAATGCTGACAGGAAATACATCTTGTCTCATCTATCATCTGCGGATAATTTTCATTGTCAAAAGCAATACAGCCGGAAAGGCAGTCATTTATACAAAGTCCGCAGTGTGTACATTTTTCCTTATCTATACTTATTGTTTTCATCTGAAACCCCTTTTTGTTTGGCTGCTCTAACATTGACTAAACGATTGTTTTGATGTTTAATTACATTATGTTAATATCAATTTTGGAAAAAATCAACGGGTTAAACGAGACTATATTTTCCCCGATTGATAATTTAATAGCAAAACTTCCCCTTGCCGATTGGGTTTTAGACGGTATATGCGACAGTATCCATTTGATACCATTCTTGTTTATTGTTTTTTTGATAATAGAAATTTTGGAATTCTATTATGCTGATAAGATTAATCAGGCGCTAAAAAAAACCGGCAAAAGCGGAGTTGTAGTAGGCGCGCTTGCGGCAATTTTTCCGCAATGCGGATTTTCGGTTATTGCAAGCAGTCTTTATGTCAAAAGGATAATAACCAGAGGCACACTAATTGCGGTATACCTTTCTACTTCTGATGAAACTATTCCAATACTGCTCGCAACACCGGAGAAAGCTTATTTTATTATTCCGATAATCGGATTAAAATTATTTATAGGAATTTTAGCCGGATATTTTATTGATTTCGTTATTCCTCAAAAAAATATAACCGTTTCTGGAGATATTAATGAACATATAACAGAAGAAGGCTGCTGCAAACACGATTTAGAACATCGAAACAAAAGAGAACTTATTATTCATCCGGTTTTGCATACAATTAACATCTGGGGATTTATACTCATTGTAACACTTATCCTGAATTATTGTTTAACCAGTGTTGCAATAACCGGCCTGATTGCCGGAAGCCGCTTCTGGCAGCCTGTTGCGGCTGCATTTGTCGGTCTTATTCCGAATTGTGCAATATCAATCGGGCTTACTATGATGCTTATAAAAGGTACTATTTCCTTCGGAGCTGTAATAAGCGGTTTACTTTCAAATGCAGGACTCGGGCTTCTTGTTTTATTGAAAAACAATGACTTTAAAGACACGTTAAAAATAATTTTTATTTTGCTCATTGTTAGTATTATATCAGGTATGACAATTAATTTATTGAGCTAAATAAAATCTCATTCAAATAAATGATGTAAGAACATTCCCAAAGTTTTATGATGTATTTGTGGGAGAGTGTATAAATGTTAAATCAAGTTTTACCAAAACAGCAAACAGGAATTTCGGGTTCAATAACAAAAAACTGGACAACACAGGCAATTGAATGCTACAAACTTAACGGCAATTGCAGCGAGTGCTCCATAAAAAAAGCACATTATTCATTTGACTGCCAAATGCCGAAAGTTGTAGAAATCTTAAAACTTATGAATGGAGAACCTGAATTAGAAGATTAGAATTTATTTCCGATTTTTTCCTGAAATACTACCGAATCAAAATCCTTGCGTATTTTACTGCCTTCACCCGGTTCTGCTTCATATCCGAGTGTAATAATCGTTGATAAAATTTGGTTTTCATTGAGTCCTAATTTATTTTTAACTTCTTTATAAGTTTCTTTTTCAACTCCTGTTATTTCATTACCGAGAGCGCCGATTATGCAGGATTTTACTCCGAGTGATTCGGCTTCAAGCATCATATATGAAATCGCAAAAATAACCTGTTCCATAGTTCTTACTAGAAGTCCGTTTTCTCCCTGAAGTGCAGGATTCAGTGCAGGATTTTTAATATGTGTAATTTTGGCTTCTTCCCAGGAATTTAAATCTGCAATACATACAATTAAAGCATCCGCATTCTTAACGTGTGCCTGCCCGATAGACAATGTTGATAACAAATCTTTGTTTTCCTGAGATTTAATTAAAATAAATTTCCACGATTGTACATTCATCCAGGAAGGTGCAAGCCTGCCGGCTTCAAGAATTTTCTTTAAATCACTGTCGGGTATATGTTTATCTGAATATTTTCTTACACTTTTGCGAGATTTGATTAAATCAAAAATTTCTGTCATATATACTCCTTTCATTTCTCCGGGTTGCTTCTTATCTGACGCTTATCACTAGCTGTTCTAAAATATTTCTGAAAAATTCAAGCCTACAGTTGTCTTAAGCACTATATTCCTTTAACCTTCAGCAAGAACAATTGTAAAGTCGCTTCCGACAGAAAAAGTCTCTGTCGGATCATATATAAATTGCATATTATTAAGTTCAGGCATTTTTTTCTGAAGCCAATTCAGAAAATCCATAGTTACATCATTTTTATTTGCAATAAATCTTGTATGAGAAAGGTGTGTTATTTTCAGCATATTAACTTCAAATCCAAGTTCTATAAGTTTTTCTTTTATTGACTGTGCTTCCTCTTCTTTTCTCGGAGAATACATAATTCCGGCTTTAAACTTTGTGCCGTCAAGAGAAGGCTTTTCTCGGTAAATCATTCTGTTTATAACTTCCTGGGTTTTCTGCGGATCAAGAATCCAATAGCTTATATACCCCCTTTGATTTGGCGCTCCCGGAAGCGTTGCAAGTTCTATTTTATTTTCATCAACACTGCGTGCAAAAGCTGCGTACTGAGAAAGTTCATAAAAACTCATATCTGTTTTAACATAAGTATTGCATATATTAAGGACTTCCGGAATTTTTGTGATTACCTGCGGCGAATGAAGTTTTTCAAACAAACTTCTCAGGAACCATTGCTGTCTCTGGGTTCTTCCTATATCTCCCAGACCATCTTTTCTGTAACGCAAATATCCGATAGCCTGCTTGCCGTTTAAAACAGTATTACCCTTATCAAGATTGATATGAAGTTTTCCTGCATAATCGTGATACTTCATAGGTTTTTCAACATAAATCGGAATCCCGCCGAGAGTATCAACGATTTTTTCGACTGCTTCATCGTGTACAATAATATATTTATCAATTTTAATGCCAAAAGTTTCTTTCAAAGTTTTTTTCACAAGTTCAACACCGCCCAGAGCGTGAGCAGAATTTATTTTTTGAATACCTTTATTATCGGGAAGATATACTTTACTGTCACGCGGAATTGAAATTGCATTTATTGAGCGTGTTCGAGGATCAATATTTACAATAATAATTGTATCCGAGCGGGTACCTTCCCATATATTGCCTATACCTTCACCATTAGAATCAACCCCGAGTAAAAGTATATTTTGTCTGCGCGGAGAAAACGGAATATCAAAATTTTTCTTTTCATTTTTATATAATTTAACTATACCGTTTGACTTCTCAGGTGATTCAACAGTAAGTTTTTCCAGCAGATAACTGTTTTCAAAAACAGTAACACATACTATTACGGCACACAAAACTGCAAGTACTATTGTAAAAAGAAGCTTGGCAAAATTAGAAGTATCTTCCTTTTCTGCCCGTATATTTTTTAAAAACGCTTTATATTCTTCTTCTTGATTTTCATTATTATTTGCTATTTTCATCTTATATACTCTCTTATTAAAAAATTATATTTAAAGCACAGGCTAAAATCAATTATTGAAACCAAAACATGTTTACAGTAAAAAGAAGGTATGAAGAAAAAAATTTTGTTTATAAATTTTGGCGGACTCGGAGATGAAATATTATTTCTACCATCAATTATTTCCGTAAAAAAAGAACTTCCTGATTCTGAAATTACGCTTGCTCTGGAACCGCGAAGCAAAGGCGTCGGCGCGCTTACAAGCATAATTGACAATATGCTTTTTGCAGATATTAAAGGCGGTAAAAAATACATAGAACTTTTTAATCTTTTGCGCAATATTTGGAAAAAAAAATTTGATATTGTAGTTTCCTCCGGTTCTAACAAATTTATTTCAATTTTTTTATTTTTAACTTTTATAAAGAATCGCATCGGATATGATACGGGAAAATTAAGCAAAATGCTTTTGACAAGAGCGGTTCCGCTTAATAAAGAACAGTATGCCGCAAAAATGTATCATGATTTAGTCAGAGGGATAACAAATTTTAACACCGAACTTCCGGAAATTGAAATAGATAGAAGAGAGTGTGAAAAAAATACGATTCTTATTCATCCCGGTGTAAGTTTAATGAGTATAAAAAAAGGGATGATAAAAACGATTCCTGCAGAGATTTGGGCAGAAGTTACAGAAAAGCTTGCAGACAGCGGGAAAAAAGTTATTATTGCCGGAGGTCCGGATGACAGACAGGTAATTGAGACAATTGAACGAATGGTTCCATGTGAAAAATACAAAAATATGTACGAAAAAACAAGGAACCTAAAAGAACTTGCAGAATTAATTTCCGGCGCTGAAAAATTTTTATGCTCAGACTCTGCTCCGCTTCATATTGCAGCCGCTCTCGGAGTAAAAACATATGCAATATTCGGTTCCACAGATGATAAAAAACTTACGCCTGAAAATGACAGAGTTATTCCTATAAAAGCAAAAAATTGTTCCTGTCCGCTCCGTCCCTGTCTCTGGGAAAAAAGACATACGACCTGCAAAACCCTTGAATGTCTGAATATCTCATCAGATGATGTTGTAGAAGCAGTTTTGAATTCATAACTTTTTCATCAATTCTTCAACAATAATCCAATCTGTCTCTTCATCTATTTCATAGGACATATAAGAAGGAAGTTCGTACACCCCGATTTTGCCGGACAAACGGCATTTGTCTCTGAGAATATTTCCGACAGTATTAATATAACAGGCGCCGTTTTCTGCTATCAGACCTTCAAATTCCTGCCTTCTGGGGCGTTTTTGAAAATCATAATTTACCGGAACAACTCCGGTATCTGAAAATTTCCAGTGAAATTGCTTCTCCCTTATACCTGTAAACATTGAATCAAATTGATTTTCATTAAATTTTTTATACATGCCGTCAATATCACACGCCCTTAGCATCGGAGAAGTTGCCTGAATCAGAAAAAATAAATCTCCGCCGGCCAGACCGGCTTTTAATAAATATTCAAGCATTACACTTTCCGTTGAAGCTGTGTCGGAAGCATTTTGAGCCTCTCTGTCATAAATTTCAACCTTCGAGAAATTAAATGTCTGTACAGTCTCTTTTATTTCTTTCCTGTCAGTCGCTATAATTACCTTATCAATACAAACTGCATCATTTGCAGCTTTAGCCGTCCAGTAAACAAGCGGTTTGCCGTTTAGAATTTTGATATTTTTTAAAGGTATTGACTTACTTCCGCCCCTCACCGGTATGAAAGCTATGTTCATTTTTCTCTTCCTCAATTTTTATTAAATCATACAAAACCTGATTATAAGGAGTCGCAACCCCGCATAATTTCCCGAGTTTTATAATTTCACCGGCAAACATATCAACCTCGGTTTTATGCCCTGCAAGAATATCTTGCAGCATTGATGTTTTTCCTTCATCACACATCCCGTCAAGTGCATTCAATGCATCCTTCTCCAGATTTTCCAAATTATTTATACCCTTTTTTTCTGCAATAGAGCGGACTTCCGCAATAATTTTCCTGGCTGTCCGGCGAAAAGCATTATTACGTTTTAGCTCTCCAAACGTCATTTTTAATATTGCAGAAGTTTGGTTTGAAAATATATTCATAGTAAACTTAAGCCAGAGAGCATACTCAATATCTTCCGGAACAGAAAAATCAATATTGCATTTTTTAAAAAAGTCCAATGTTTCTCTATCGTATTCCAGAACAATTTCTCCGACTCCGTCCTGAGTAACACTGCTTCCGCTTCTTACTGCACTATGCCCGATAAAATACGATTTTAAAACCTTTGCCCGGGGATACCTTTCACTGATTATTTCTTCTGACGTAACACCATTCAATAAAGATATTATTCTCGTATCCGATTGTACAAAATTTTTAATAAAATCAATTGCTGATTCTAAGCCCTGAAATTTTGTTGCAATAATAATTAAATCAGCCAGAAAATTCTCCTCTTCGGGAAGAATATAATCAAATTCCCGAACAATTCCGTTAAATACAGGTTTGTTTTTTGAATATCTTTCAAACCGGTTTTTGTCAACAAGAATTTTCAGGTTACATTTTTTTTCAAGCTTTACGGCATATGTCATTCCGACAGCCCCGAGACCGCAGATTAAAACATTTTTCATAACGTTATTTTACACCATACCGGCATTATGTCAAATATTCAGTTTATAACAACAATTTCAGGAACCGCGCAAAATCTGACAGGAAGAATACTGGTCCCGATTCCTTTTGTTATTATCATCAGATTTCGTGTTTCCTTAATCATTCTTCTTGCAAATTTTGAACCATATCGGGAAGGAACAGCCGGCGCGCCGAACAGCGGAAAACTTACCTGCCCGCCATGCGTATGACCGGCAAGAATAAGCGTTACATCTTCTCTTACATCATAATAAATATCAGGACTGTGAGTTAAAATTATTCTCAAATCTTTCGTACCTTCAAGCGCTTTATTTATATCCGGAACACCTGTTTGAATATCCTCTACACCTGCAATATATAGATTACCTGATTTAACACTGGAATTTAATAAAACTTTTGCTCCGATTCCTTTCAAGGCGCTAATAACTCTCTCTTTATCATACCATCCGTCATGATTTCCCAGCACGGTTATAAAAGGAGCCTTTATTTCTTTTAAAACTGCAGCCTGCTCTTCAATAGAGAGTGTATGTTTCCCGTCATGACCTTTTATAAAATCGCCGCCGGAAAGAACTATATCGGGATTCTGCTTATTAATCAGCCTGACAACACGCTCCAGCCGTTTCCTGCCGTATTTTGAAATATGAAAATCACTTACAAAAACAATTCTGATATTTTTGAGAGCAGCTATTTTGTAATACTTTACAACAAGCAAATTCGGCTCAATAAAAAATGTCCAAACAAAAAGTACGGTAAATAAAATAATAACTGTTTTTATCATGTAATCATTTTATCAAATTGGTGTTAAAATTAAAATAGTAGTTATTAATCTAAGAAAGGGGCAAAAGATGATTAATGAGAAGTTGGAAGAAGCATTTAACGACCAGATTAATAAAGAATTGTATTCAGAATATCTTTATTATGCGATGAAAGTTTATTTTCAGGAATTAAACCTGCAAGGCTTTGTAAACTGGTTTGATGTTCAGGTTCAGGAAGAACGGGCACACGCTGTCGGAATGATAGATTATTTGAACAGCAGAGGCGGTAAAGTTGATTTGAGAGCCATTGAAAAGCCTGTTATCGAAGGAAAAACTCCGCTTGAAGTATTTGAACATGTTTTGAGACACGAAGAATTCGTAACGCTCAGAATTAATTATGTAGCAGATGTTGCAGAAGAAGTCCGTGACAGAGCCGCAATTAATTTCCTTGACTGGTATATTAAAGAACAGGTTGAAGAAGAAGCAAACGTTGGCGGTGTATTAGCAACATTAAGATTAATCGGAGAAGATAAAAAAGCTCTGTTAATGCTTGATAAAGACTTGGCAGCAAGAACATTCACAGCACCTGTTATCGGATAGATTTTATGGATAAATATTACGAACTAAAAATTTCTATAAATCCTGATATGGAAGAAATCGTGTCAGATATTTGTTTTTCAAATTTTGACTGTGAGGGTGTTGTTCTATCAGAAGAAGCCTACAAAGATTTAGAAATGACTTCTTCAACCAAAGGAACTCTCCGCGTATTTCTTTCGGATTTGAATAACAATCCTGTAGAAATTCTTAAAACAGAGAGAGAGCTTCTGAAAGAACGGGGGCTTACCGATGAAGAACTCGGAAGCTGGCAAATAACTCTGGATGAAAAAGAAAATCAGGACTGGTCAAAAAAATGGAAAGAAAAATGGACTGTAACCCACGTATCCGACAGAATTGCCGTAGTTCCGAGCTGGTTGGAATACACTCCAAAAGAGGAAGAAATTACAATAAGTCTTGACCCGGGCTGCGCATTCGGCACAGGAACTCATCAGACTACACAACTTTGCATGAAAGCACTTGAAAAATACATGCCATTCGGTGCAAAAGTTGCCGATATCGGAACCGGCTCAGGAATCCTCGCAATATGCGCTGCGAAACTCGGCGCCTCCGCCGCTTACGGGTGCGACAACGATGAGACCGTAATTGAAGTATGCAGAGAAAACGCAAGGATTAATCATACAAATTGCGTTTTTGAATTAAATACGGCAGACAGACTTTCCGAACAATACGATTTTGTATGTGCAAATATCCTGCACAACATCCTTGCGCAAATTATGGGCGATCTGAAAAATATTATGAAACCAGGAGCCAAAATGGTTCTAAGCGGAATTTTAAATGACAAAAAAGACATTGTTCTTGAAGCTGCTGCAAAACATAATCTTAAAGTTATAGATATAATGCCTCAAGATCAATGGGTTGCAATTGTTGTTGAAAAATAATCCGGTAAATTATCTGATTAGACAATTAAAAAATCAGTCATACTATATACAATATAAGTATGACTGATTTAGTTTGGTATGACACACTTATAAAACCTGCATTGACACCGCCTGAGGGAGTTTTTGCCCCGGCCTGGGTTTTTCTGTATATTTCAATTCTTGTTTCACTTTTAATTTTTATAACTGCAAAAACTCCGCTATCCAAAAAAGAAGGTTATATATTTTTCGGTCTGCAAATGTTTTTTAACATTATGTGGATTCCGGTATTTTTTATTCTGCACAATCCCGGCCTTGCGCTTGTAATAATTACTATTCTTGATATTTTAACCTTTATGAATATCAGAGGGTTTTATAAATGCTCAAAACTTGCAGGACTGCTGCTTTTACCATATTTTTTGTGGCTCCTGTTTGCAACTTATCTTAATTACGGAATAGTATTTTTGAATTAAAAAAGACCGGTTTATAAACCGGTCTTTAATTATATATTAACTTCTACACATATTATTTACGTAAGAAATCCGGAATTTGAATTTCTGTAAAAGGTGCCCTTGGTGCCGGAGTTTTCTGCTGTTGAGAATTACTAAATGCGTCAGAGAAAAATTCTGCTGCACTTATTGAACGGTTCTCAACTTTTTCTTCAATCGGAGTTTGAGCTTTTAATTCAAAACCTGTTGCAATAACCGTAATCTGGATTTCACCCTGAATATTATCATCAACAACAGCACCTATAATAACTCTTGCATCATCCAATACAGCATCATTAATAATATTGGTGGCATCCGTAACTTCATGAAGAGTCATATCCGGCCCGCCGGTTATATTAACTATAACCCCGGAAGCACCGTTAATTGAAGTTTCCAGAAGCTGTGAATTAATAGCAATCTTAGCAGCCTCAATAGCTCTTCCTTCACCGGTGCCGCGTCCTATGCCCATTAATGCAGAACCTGACGCTGCCATTACACTCTTAACGTCTGCAAAGTCAACATTGATTAAGCCCGGTATAGTAATAATATCGGAAATACCCTGAACACCTCTTAAGAGAACTTCATCTACAACAATGAAAGACTCCTGAAGAGAAACACGTCTATCGACAACATCAAGCAGTTTATCATTCGGAATAACAATAAGAGCATCAACAGATTCTCTCAATTTTTCCAGCCCCTGCTGTGCCTGATTTTGTCTCCTTTTACCTTCAAAAGAGAATGGTTTAGTAACAACACCGATTGTTAAAATACCTAAATCTTTTGCGATTTTAGCAACTACAGGAGCCGCGCCGGTACCTGTTCCGCCGCCCATACCTGCTGTTACAAAAACCATATCAGCCCCTTCAATTGCGCTTGTAATTTCCTGCTGAGCTTCTTCTGCAGCTTTTTCGCCAACCTGAGGTTCTCCGCCGGCGCCGAGACCGTTAGTTAACTTCGCGCCAAGCTGAATTTTATTCTTGCAGGTTGAAGTATTCAATACTTGTAAATCTGTGTTCATTAACCAGAATTCAACACCTGTCAATCCTGATTTAATCATTCGGTTAACAGCATTACCGCCGCCGCCGCCAACACCAATAACTTTGATTTTTGCGGGGTTAATTCCCGGAGCCGGCTGCGGCTCCATATTATTTGATGATTGAATACTTTCAATATCTTTTCTTCCAAAAATATCCGGTCCTAAATTGTCCACGATTATTCCTCTTTTTTATATTAACTATACTATACCACTATATTAACATACTATTTTAAATACAAACAAATGTAAAGTTATTCAATTCAAATTTAATATAAATTTACATGAGAAAACCATGGTATATTGAGTATTACAGAGGTATTAATTGCAAAAAATTAAGAAATGTAAATCTTTAAAACATAATTAGCAAAAAAATATGTTACGATTTTTGTAATAAAAAAGGCTGTTATAATTATGTCTGCATTTGGTGATTACAAAGCTTATAAACAATATGAACCTGCGTATTCGGGCTGGCATGACCGCAGGGAATATGAAGAAGCCCGGCGCCGCGAATTTCTTTTAAGGAATCCGCAGAGTGTTGACGAAAAAGATATTCAGCGCGGCAAGGTTTTATTAAGAGCAATTGACATTATGGATGAATATTCCCAGAAACGCGCGGAAGATATGGAAGTTGCTGCAGAAACCGCTGTCGGATACGGACTTGATGCGGCCATTTTCGGGGGTGCTGCCGCCGGCGGGCTGATTGGAAATTTAAAACCGGTAAAAAATACTCTCCAAAAGTATTTTAAAAATAGTAAAAATTCTAAATTAATCGCCTCGGTTTTACCGCTGGGTGTCGGAGCAATCGCCGGGATTATTGCTGCTTTCCCGCTTTATGCCTGGGCCGCAAAGGCTGAAATTGCAGCCTCAAGACGCGGCAGGTTTGAAGCCATGAGAAAAGATTTAAAAAATCCTAAAGGTTTTGCTGTTCTGACAGAGGCGCAAACTCTGGAAGCAAAAGAAAAAGCAAAAAATATAATTCTCGAAAAAGAAAAAAAATCACACTTTCAACCCGGACAAAGAATTAAAAACCTCAGAGAAATGGCATTTGACAGCAAAGAATATAAAATGCATAAAAAACAATTTGATCTGGAACTTGCTGAAGCTGAAAAACATTTCAATGACAAAATGACTCCTGACGAAATTCTGAAAGCAAAAAAAGACCAGCAGCTTTTGACCAAACTTGTGGAAAAAATTGATATAGCATCCCAGGATTATGCGGAAAATGCCGAGCTTGCAACCCAGACTGCGGTTATTGGCGCCCTCGGACTCGGCACTTTATTCAATTTGTTATTAAGCAAATTTTTGAAAACATTAAAAATTAAATCAGAAGGTAAAATTACTGCAATTACACAGGTTATTTCAGTTGTAATACCTGTTGCTCTCTCAATTGCAGCAGCTCAGATTCAAAAACAGGCATCCAGAGTCGGCAGATTTAAGATAAAACAGGAACTTCTCAATAATCCGGAAAAACTTGTATATGTTGCCGATGAAGATATTCAAAATATTAAAGATGTTTCTGTGGATTCTGATAAAAAAGATAATATATTCAAATTCCTGAGCTATGCCTGGAAAAACAATCAGGAATATAACCGGTACAAAAAGACAACGGCAAAAGATGAAGAAAAATTTTATAAGGCAGTAGAAAATCTTGAGTTGACACCTGAACAGATGAAAGATGCCCAAACCTTGCAGCGCAATGCATTTAAAACTTTTAATAAAGTTGATGAAAAATCCCAGAAATATGCTGAAAGTATAGAAGCTCTGGGACAGGCAGTTGCACTTCCTGTTTCACTTTTGTTTACGGGAGCCGGTGCTGCAATAGGAACAAAATACATTGTTAAATCCGGAAATTTAAAATCAAAACTTGAAGCAGCATCAAATATAAGTAAGTACATAGGTATAATTCTACTCAGCACAATTCCTTCCATATTTATAAATGCATATATTACCAGAGAACAGAAAAAAGCTTCAAGAATTGCTAATATGCTTGCTATTAATGAAATGCAGGACTATAGATTTTTTAGATAGAATTTATAATTGAAATCATTTATACTTTTCATCCCGCCGCTTTTAACCCGGTACATTAATACTACCGTCGCAGAATTGGTTTAGTACGGTAAATCTTCCTGTTCTCACCTGTTCTTTTATTATTTTGGCAGAAGAATTTGTAAGAACAATCCGGTTCTGAACACATTCAAGGCGGTGTTCCATAAAAATTTGTTCATATTTTTCGCCGGACAGAGTATATTTTTTCGTTTTTACAAAAACATTAAATTTCTTCTGTCTTTTCTGAATACGGCTTATCCCGAAATTTATCAAAGCTGAAATATTATTTTCTTCCGGAAGAGAATGAATTATATCAAGAATATAATTCATATTATCGGATGTTTTAATAGAAATACAGGCTGTAATATTTTTGTTAGCTCTATCCTCGGCAACATATTTATATTCATTAAAATAAGACAACCCCCTGAAAGCAGCATCTTTAAATTCACCTGGAGTGCTGCTTAAAAGCGGTCTGAAATGCGGCATTAATGAATCATTATAAAGAGCAGAAACCTGAGCTGCATCAGCATTGCGAAATTCCCTGAAATACTTTTCATTAAAATCCGGATTTTCTACTGCAGGGAGTTTCCATAACCTTTCGTATGAAAGCTGGCTGAATCCACATTTTGCGACAAAAACGCGCAGTAAATCAGGCAGATTATCATCTACTCTTACAATAAAAGATATTGCCCCCAGAGCTTTATACTTTGATACCGCAAATTGAATAAGTTCACATGCATCCTCATAACAATTTTCTTCAAAAAAGAGTCTCAATATTTCAAGACGTTTCGCCGGACATCTTGTCGGTGCTACCGTAATAAGCCCTTTTATTTCTTTCTTATCTTTTAAAACATAAGACTCCGGAAGGAACTTAAATCTTAGCGGCAGCAGATGATGCAGCGGCAGCAAAGGATTAAACATAACATGCCCTACGTACGCATCCTGATTATTCAGGAAAGAAATCATTTCCGGCATATTTTTTTTATCAAAATGATAAAGCTTCCTAATCCTGCTCATAAAACAAGTATAGCATAAAAATCAAATAAAATTTGCTTACCAGTTCTTAAAATGCTCTATAACTTCAGGCATTTTCGCAGCCTTTTCGGCATTCATATCGTCTATCCTGACAAGTTCCCGTCTGTGAGCATTAATTATACAAAATTGTCCGCATATTTCATTAAATTCCATAAAATCTCTGGCAGCCTGCTCGGATAAAAAGAATTTTGAACCCGTTGCAGCCTGAGGGTGGAAGAGATATTTTGACTTATATTCTTCTTTTTCACCCAACGGCTTCATTGCCTTTTCCATATCTTTTGCATAATCGCAATCATAGCCGTTATAATAAATTGCAATCTTTTTCTTACCGTATTCCTGTCCGATATCATGTTCTGATAACAAATATTTTTCAATATTTTCACCAAATCTTTGTTTTGTATATTTAATACCTTCTTCCATGCCGTCTACTTTAATCGTATGCTGAATTTTTCCGTTAAAAAATATTCTGCAATCAATTATAAGCATAATACACAAAAGAAGTATACCAACAACAAGTATTATCAATTTATTTTTTTGTGACATATAAGCCTTTCCTTTTTGTAAATAATTAATATTATAATTGATTATAACATAAAAACAAAACTTATAAGAACCATACTAAAGAATGAGTGCAATATTCTTTAAAATTTGATAGAATATTTGCAGGGAATATAAAATTTCCCGCGGCTTGAAAAAACAGGAGGTTATATGTCTATAGATGACGCATTGGTTATGATTTTAGCCGGCGGAGAAGGCAAACGTCTCTTCCCTCTTACACAGGACAGGGCTAAACCTGCTGTACCTTTTGGCGGAAGATACAGAATTATTGATTTTGTACTGAACAATTTTATAAACTCCGGTTTCTTCAAGATAAAAGTTTTAACCCAGTATAAATCTGATTCGCTTAATAAACATATTTCCAAAGGATGGGCGCTTTCACCGTTTTTAAACCAGTATGTAGATCTTGTTCCGGCACAAATGAGAACCGGCGGCGCGTGGTATCAGGGAACTGCAGATGCGGTATACCAGAACGCATTTCACATACATGATGAAGAGCCTGATTATGTTTGTGTATTTGGCGGCGACCACGTGTATAAGATGGATGTTTCACAAATGCTGAAATTCCACAAAAAAAACAATGCAGATTTAACCATTTCTGCGATTCCTATTCCCATTGAAGATGCACATGAATTCGGCATAATAGAAGTTGACGAAAACTGGCACCTGACAGGCTTTATTGAAAAACCTCAGACAAAACCAAAGTCAATGCCTGATAACCCTAAAATGTGTCTTGCTTCTATGGGAAATTATATTTTTAATAAAGATATTTTATTAGACGCACTGGATGAAGATGCGAAAATAGAAACTTCAAATCATGATTTTGGTAAAAATGTTATTCCAATGCTATTAGAGCAGGGTAAACGTATATTTATTTATAATTTTAATGAAAATCATTTCCCGGGCATGACAGAAAAAGAAAAAGGATACTGGAGAGATGTCGGTGGAATAGATGCTTACTGGCAGGCAAATATGGATTTGCTTGAATACGAACCTGAATTAAATTTATATTCCAAAGACTGGCCTATAAGAACCTTTAATTACAATTATCCGCCTGCAAAATTCATCTGGCAGCAAGGAGACAGAGTGGGAATGGCTACAAATTCTATGGTATCAGAAGGGTGTATTGTTTCAGGCGGTATGCTTTCCAGATGTGTATTATCTCCTAAAGTCAAAATTAACAGCTATTCACAAATATCTGACAGCATTTTAATGGAAAATGTAAATGTCGGCAGATATTCTGAAATCAGAAAAGCCATTATTGATAAAAACGTTGAAATTCCGCCTTACACGCAGATTGGTGTAAATCGGGAAGAAGATATTGCCCGCGGATTTTACGTTTCGGAAGGCGGAGTTACTGTTGTAAGAAAAAATGCAAGACTCAGTTAGTACGTTGTCCTTGTAAGTATTATTTCAGATTCTTTATTGTACAGATTATGTTTGTACCAGACACCTTCAAACTCGCCGTCGGGTTTAAAAAGATACTGACAGTCTTTTGATACAAAGTATATTGCACTAACCGGTTTGCCGGAAATTCGGTATTGAATGGAATAATACGGATAATCCGGATACTCGCCGTAAATAAAATCTACGTACCGGAGTTTCCCGAGAGCATCATAATAATAGGCTTTTGAAACATCTTTTTTGTCTTGAAGCGCATACATATATATATTTTTCATTTTTTTATAATAAAAAGCCGATATGTTATTATCTCCGAGTTCCTTGTATCCTGCTGATGCCGCAAAATAGTTATCAAGATGGTTTTTATCTTTTAATTTATCCTTGAACTGTTTTTTAAAATCCTTTTGTTTCTCAACAGGCTGTTCAAAAATTATATCGCGCACTTCGCTTATAATTGCTTCCTTCTCAACTTCTGATTTATTAATCCAGTCATATTGAATATCTGCCACATAAATATCATTGTAATTTGCAAAAACTGCAGCAGGTAAAAATAATATCAAAAATAAAAACCAGATTCTTTTCATAACTAATTCCTTTGTGTCAGTACAAGTTATTAACCGATAACCTTTAAAAGTCTTTCCCAAACCTCATCAATAGAACCGTTTGCATTGATTTTGAATAAAACACCTTTATCTTCATAAAACCTTATTAAAGGTGCTGTTTCCCGAAAATAGGTGTCAAAACGCGCTTTTGCGGTCTCTTCATTATCATCGGCTCTGGTTTTTAATTCCGAACCGCATTTATCGCATATATTTTCTACCTTTGAGGGTTTAAATTTCTTGTTATAAATTTCACCGCACTTAGGGCAGGATTGGCGGCAGACAATTCTGTCAATCAAAATCCGGGTATCAATATCAAAATAAATTGCCTTGAAAGCAGCTTCTGTATTCTTGTCAATCTCTGAATTAATCTTTTCAAGCATTTCTGCCTGTTCTAAACTTCTCGGATAACCGTCAAGAACATAACCGTTTTGACAGTCATCTTCCGCAAGTCTTTTGCCTATAATTTTACCAACAAGCTCCGCCGGAACAAGCTGCCCTTTGTCAATAAAAGATTTTGCAATCTTTCCTTCTTCCGATTCTTTAGCAATCTCAGCCCTCAATAGAGAACCCGTGTCAACATGAGGAAATCCTAAATATTCAGATAATTTGTTTGTTTGTGTGCCTTTGCCGCAAGCTGGCGGGCCGAGAAAAATAAGTTCTTTTTTCATACGTTACTCCTTCTTATATTTTTATTATAAGACTTAAATCTTTATATGTAAAATTTTGAACATATTTAATATCAAATCGTTATATAAATAAGAAACGGAGGGTTCGCGTATGAAAAGGATGTTTTCTATAATAAGTTTATTAGCAATTTTAAACATAGTATCTCCGGCTTTTGCTGCCCCGCCTCCTCCGGGGCACGGCGCACCGCCGCCCGGAGGAGAGCATATAATTCATGCAGGCCCGGGAATACACAGACACCCGCCGGTTGGTTGGGGCGCACCGCCTCCCCCACCGCCGCCTAGATACCACGGAGGCTCTGCCATAATCGGCGGAGTGTTAGCCAGGCGCAGCTGTTGGGGCTATCCTTACTGCGATTATCGACTAGGGCTTTATAACTGGTATCCTGCGGAATATTACGGAAACGGGGTTTATTTAAATGTCGGCATCCCTATCAGATTCTAATTCTTTTATTAAATTTCTTTCTCCCAAAATATCAGACTCCTGTTCATCAGGAGTTTTTATTTTTTATTGCTATTTTCTTCGGGTTTACTAATCCTGCAATAGTGGTATATAATTTTTAATATAAATTAATTTATAGAGGAGTTAAAATGAAAATAGCGGTTATATCAGATATACACGGAAATATGGAAGCAATAGATGCTGTAATGGCGGATATTCAACAAAAAGGGTGTGAAAAAATATTTGTCCTCGGCGATTATGCCATGGCAGGCCCTGAACCGGACTATGCTGTTCAATACTTTAAAAACAGAATAGATAATTCTGACTTTACAATGATTCAGGGTAATACAGACCTGATGATTGCTGACTATTCAGAGGGACTATACAATTCTCTGAAAGAAAAAGCCCCTGTAATGGCAGAAGCTCTAAAAAGCGATGTTGGAATGCTAAACCCCTCTGCAAAAAAATTTCTAAAAGAACTCCCTATACAAAAAGAAGTCGAAGCAGAAGGTATTAGATTCCTGCTCGTTCATGGTTCGCCGAGACGAAACAATGAAGATATTCTTCCGGACACTCCTATGGAAGAAGTTGAAAACATGCTTGAGAATGTAGATGCTGATGTTATTTTATGCGGTCATACACATATCCCTTGCGGTTTTCAGACAAGAACAAAAAAAACAGTAGTAAACGCCGGAAGTATAGGAAGAACTTTTTTTGTAAGAGATAATGAACCCCCGAAAGCGTGCTATCTTACGATTGATGTACAAAACGGCAAATGCTTATACGAACATCATTTTGTAGATTATAACAGAGAACAGGCTGCTAAAAAGCTTGCATCGAGAGATTTTACAGGGGCAGATAAACTTGCCGGCATGCTTTTAAATCCAAAGATAAGACATTTTTAATTCACTGCTAAATTCAAGCTATAAAATAAAGATTGTTTGATTCAGGCTCAACCGGTCTGAACCCGTTTTGCTCATAAAAATAACGGCTTGAATATAAAGAATGAAGATTAATTTCTTTTCCATTGTAAAGTTTTTTAAGAAAATTAAGAGCAGCGGTTCCGATTCCTTTAAAAATTCTGTTATCGGAATCAAACATATTATCCGGCTGCACCTGCAAATAATCAAGAAAAATTGACTTTGAACCTTCCGGAATAACTTTTATTTCCGCCAAAACATCTTCTGCACACAGATTCTCAAAATTATTCTTCTGTCTTGTCAAAACGAAAAATTTTTGAGTATCGTCCGGGATTTCCGTCAAATTTATCTTTTCCGCATCTTTATAAATTACCCCTGAAAAATTTGCGCTCCATAGTGAATGAACTTTCTGCAAAACTTTTAAGTCCCTGTTATCCAGCGGGTTAAGTTCAACAGCAGAAACTTTTACCGGCGCACTTAACGGCCTGATTTTACTTACATTTACGGTAGAAATAAAACTTCCTTTAAAATTAATCTTTTCCATACCGTTTTGAAAACTTATAAAAATTTTTTTTGCTATCTTGTCAGCATTAAAAATGCGGAAAGTTTTTGAAAAACTTTCCGCATTTTCTATCTATATTGGAATTAATATCTATAGTGCGCAAATGCCTTGTTAGCTTCTGCCATCTTGTGGGTGTCTTCACGTTTCTTGCAAGCTGCACCATTTCCGTTAGAAGCGTCGATTAATTCGTTTGCCAGTTTTTCAACAAAAGATTTTCCGCTTCTGTTTTTTGCTGCTGCAATAATATTTGAAGAAGCAAGTGCAAAACCTCTGTCAGGTTTAACATCGATAGGCACCTGATATGTAGAACCGCCGATACGTCTTGCTTTAACTTCCAACAGCGGAGTTGCATTTGTAATTGCTTTCTGGAAAATATCCAGACCTTTTTCATTGGTTCTCTCTTCAACTTTAGAAATAGTTGAGTAGAATATTTTTTCAGCAAGTGATTTTTTACCGCGTCTCATAACTCTGTTAATGAATTTGGAAACATCAACGCTGTTATAAATAGGGTCTGCTGCTGGAACTCTTTTTTCCGGTTTAGATCTTCTGGACATTATTTCTTACCTCCTTTAGCTCTTTTTGCACCATATTTAGAACGGCTTTGTGTTCTGTTTGCAACACCTGCTGTATCTAAAGTACCGCGTACTATGTGATATCTTACACCCGGAAGGTCTTTAACCCTTCCGCCTCTTATTAGAACAACAGAGTGTTCCTGAAGGTTGTGTCCGATACCCGGGATATAAGAAGTAACTTCAAATCCGTTAGTAAGTCTGACTCTGGCAACCTTTCTCAGAGCTGAGTTAGGTTTTTTAGGGGTTGTAGTATAAACCCTTGTACATACGCCGCGTCTTTGTGGACATTCCATAAGAGCCGGCGATTTGGTTTTGTCTTTGAGCTTTTTGCGTTCCGAACGCACAAGCTGATTCATTGTAGGCATAATTTTTCTCCTTTTACCTATTTAATTTCACTACCGGTAAAACTGAATGTCAGCGTTTTACCTCTTTCTGACTAACCTCTTGTGAGGGTGCGTCATCCCTCCGGCCGTCAAATCCGGCAAGAAAATTTCGACCAGAGTACTTTAATCTTAGGACGAACAAGAAATAGTGTCAATTGCTTAATATAAAAGCGTAACAAAACTTATTTATTTTAATCTTTTGACATTACAGGCGAAATATTATGATATTTCATGAAGTTTATTACAGACGGATCTTTTACCACCTGCCCGTTTTCTTCCAGTACCTTACGGGCGTGAATTCCCCAGTTTGCTTCATAATCCTCACGCAGCCGCCCTTCATTATAAAGTTTTATCATAGCTCTGATATGACCGCTCATATTTTGCGGGGTATGTTTAATTGCTTCCTGCCATCTTTTTATCTTTGCTTCATATCCTGCATAATTTTTCATACCGTAATGATACAACAAGATATCTGCCGGCTTTATCATTCTTCTTTTAAACATTTTTATTCCGTGATTTCCCGGCCATATCTTTTTGAAACCTTTCGTTTTATGAATAACTTTCCGGCACGGACATGGAGCAGTGTATTTGGAACAAATATCTTTTTCATCTTCATCCATAAGCTCCAGCTCTTGATATGGAATAAATCTTTCAACAAAATACGGACAGTTGAGAAAATCGTCTCTGTTATCCGGAAATAAGAAATATGAATCTACGATGAATACATTTATATTAAATTTCCTCATTTCATAAATACTTTTCTTAAGATTCCACTGTTTTGAGTAATAAAATTCATCAGCATCTGCATTAATTATCCAGTCGGCCTTGTATCGCTTAGAAGCAATTTTTATCATTTCTTCAACCCATACATTGCGCTGATGCGCCGGAGTCGTTCTATAAATTATCTCAAGAATAAGCCCTTCTTTTTTCAGTTTTTCCAGTATTTCATTTGTTCTGTCCGTTGAGTTGTGACTTATTACAATAAACCCGTCAACTCCCATTGCTTTATGGAAACGAATATTTTGTTCAATTATTTCTTCTTCATTACGAATTACGAGAGTCATAATGAGTTTTAATTTAGAAATCCGCCAGGTTCTGTATAATCGTCTTGATTTTATATCAAAAGGATAGCAAAAAAATGCTTTAATTAAGTCGTTTCTCATCAATACCCCCCCCTCAAGTATCTAATACACTACAATTACTATATATCACAGATACAACCTTATGCAAATGGTTATTAAACATATTTGATTAAACCGGTACATTTTGTTTTTATTTTTTTTATTGTATAATCTAAGCATTAAGGATTTAAAGAGAGTAATTTTACTCCAAATACAAATAAGGGAAAAGATTTTGAAAAAGTCACGGTTAACAATAGCGATTTTTGCGGCACTATTTTTAGGTGTGCTGGTCGGCTGGGCTTTTCCGTGGTTTGCGGTTAAAATGCATGTGCTTGCGGAAATCTTCTTAAGAATGGTTAAGATGATTATTGCACCTCTGCTTTTTGCTACCCTTGTTGTCGGAATTGCCGGACACGGTGATGTTAAGAGTCTCGGGCGCCTCGGGGTTAAAACAATTGCGTATTTTGAAGTTGTTACGACTCTTGCTTTATTTATAGGACTCGGTTTTGCAAATCTATTCAAACCCGGCGTCGGAATTGCCAATATTGCATCTGATGACACGGGGTTAACAAGAATTGTACAGATGGCATCAACAACCCAGCATAATTCGTTCGGTGATTTGCTTTTGAGCCTCTGCCCGACAAGTATATTTCAATCTATGGCGGAAGGTAATCTTTTGCAAATTGTTGTATTCTGTATTTTCTTTTCACTTGCCATTTGTGCAGTCGGAAAAAAAGCGCAGCCGGTTATTGATATTCTTAACTCCGTTGCGTCTGTAATGTTCAAATTTACTGAATATGTTATGTTTTTTGCTCCTGTCGGTATTTTTGGAGCAATAGCTTATACTGTAGGTTCTAACGGAATTGAAATTTTATTCAATTACGGAAAAATAATTTTATCATTATATATTGCGCTTGCAGTGTTTGTGGCTCTGGTTTTATTTATTGCGTGCAGGCTTGTTAAAATATCTGTAAGAGCGTTATTTAAAGCCATTCAGGAACCGGCGCTTCTGACGTTTACGACTGCAAGCTCGGAAGCTGCATTACCTAAAGCAATGGCAATAATGGAAAAATTTGGCGTTCCAAAATCAATCGTCGGGTTTGTAATGCCTACCGGATATACTTTTAACCTTGACGGCTCAACATTATACCTCGCTATGGGTGTAATATTTTCCACCCAGCTTGTCGGAATTCATCTTTCTTTTGAACAGCAGCTTGTTATAATGTTTGCTCTTATGCTCACAAGTAAAGGCGTTGCCGGTGTGCCGAGAGCTTCGTTGATTGTGTTGGCCGGAACTCTTACAAGTTTTAACATTCCGATTATCGGTGTTGCAGTCCTTCTCGGGATTGATCAAATTCTTGATATGGGAAGAACGACTGTTAACTTAATCGGCAACTGCGTTGCAACCGTTGTAATTGCAAGATGGGAAAATGCTTTTGATTACAATAAAATGGCTGATTTTATTAAGATGAGAAATCTTAAAACTAATACACTTACAAAAGTAAAATCGGGTGTAAGCTTCCAGAAGGATTTCAAAGAAGCGAGTTAAAGTTTCGTTGGCTTGGTAAAGCCGATTTGCATTGAAAAATGTGGAATTTGACAATTGAATATAGTTTGACAGTAACCGGAGGGTAAACCCCTCACCCGAATTTCTAAGCTCGCTGAACGCTCGCTAAGAAATTCTACCCGTCTTGGATTATTCGGGGTGTCGGAAAGTTCACAGCTTCCCTCCACCTTACGGGCTAGGCAAAGCCGTCGCCCTACCGAAAATCCGCTCTCCCACAGAGGGCGAGGGGAAGGAACTGACAATTGAATATAAAAAAACTAATCGGTTTACTTATAGAAATACAAAACGTAGGTTGGGTGAAACCCAGCTAACTGTATGGATTGCCACGACCCTAACGGGTCTTGCAATGACCGTACGTAAGTCTGCAAGCCGGTCGTCATTGCGAGGGAATAACCGGAACAACCCGAAGCAATCTTAAACGAGGGTTAACCCCTCACCCGCATCCGTAACTTTCGCCTTCCGGCTCAAGAACGGCTGCTCCCTCTCCCGCAAAGGGCGAGGGGAAAGTAGAATATAGGTCGGGCTTCAGCCCGACAAAAACAAAAACATAACGAGGTGAATATGGAATATAAAGAGACATTGAATTTGCCGAAAACAACATTAGAGATGAGGGCAAATGCTACAAAGAAAGAACCTGAAACCCAGAAATTCTGGGAAGGGATAAATGTTTATGAAAAAAATCTTGAACAGAGAGATAAAACAAATTCGTTTGTTCTTCACGACGGACCTCCGTATTTGAGTTCCGAAAAAATTCACGTGGGAACTGCTTTAAATAAAATTTTGAAAGATATTTTGATTAAGTATAAATCAATGTCGGGATATTATGCTCCATACGTCCCGGGATATGACGGACACGGGCTTCCGATTGAAAACGCTGTTGTGAAAAACATCAAAGGCGGGCGTGAAGCTTTGACTCCGGCAGAACTCCGGGCAAAATGCAGAGAATTTGCGCATAAGAACCTCAAAGGTCAGGAGGCTGAATTTAAGCGCTTAGGCGTATGGGGTGATTGGGAACATCCGTATTTGACTATTAATCCGGAATTTGAAGCCGAACAGGTCAGAGTCTTTGGTGAAATGTATAAAAAAGGCTACGTGGAAAAAGGTATGAAGCCGGTTTACTGGTGTGCTTCCTGCGAAACCGCTTTAGCGGAAGCGGAAGTTGAATACGCTGATCACACATCTACTTCAATTTATGTTCGTTTTAAGTTTGATGATGATGCAGTAAATAAAATTGAAAAACTTGTAAATCTTCCAAACAAAAATGTTTATGCGGTAATCTGGACAACAACTCCTTGGACGATTCCTTCAAATATGGCAATAAGTATGCATCCGAGATTTGAGTATACTTTCTTTACTTACAATAATGATGTTTACGTTGTTGCGCAGGAACTTCTCGGACATTTCCTTGAAGGTGTCGGCTGGGAAGAAAAAGATATTAATGTCTTAGGCTCTGTTAAAGGGGCGGATTTAGAGCTTTTGAATACTAATCATCCTTTATATAACAGAAAATCTCCGATAATTTTAGGCGAACACGTAACGCTTGATGCCGGTACAGGTTCTGTACACACTGCTCCGGGACACGGTCTTGAGGACTACGAAGTCGGGTGTAAATATAAAATAGAGGTATTTTCTCCTCTGGATAGCAAAGGCGTTTGGACGGATATTGTCGGTGATAAGGATTTAGAAGGTGTTCCTTATTATAAAGGCAACAAAATCGTTATAGAAAAGCTTCAAAACTGCGGCGCACTTCTTGCAGCTGCTGATATTAACCACTCTTACCCGCATTGCTGGAGATGTAAAAATCCTGTAATCTACAGAGCAACTCCGCAATGGTTTGTAAAAGTAGATAAATTCAGAGCCGAAACTCTTGAAGCAATCAAGGGCGTAAAATGGATTCCGGCAAGCGGTGAAGCAAGAATTTCAAATATGGTGGAAGGCCGCTCTGACTGGTGTATTTCCCGCCAGAG
>CALUSN010000012.1 GCA_944323435.1 Candidatus Gastranaerophilales bacterium
CAGGAGTATTTTTGTTGGCAGGTAGAACTACCGGTTGGATGTCATTGCGAGGAGCGGGAGCGACGCGGCAATCCATACACTTATTATCGGGTTCCACTAAACCTACTGTTTTTAGTTGTATAATCCGTTCAAGATTGCTTCGGGCTGAATGGCTATTCCCTCGCAATGACATGAATTTTAGAGGGTGAGGGAAAACGATAAGCCGGAAGAGAAAAGAATAGAATTTTTCTTCCTTCTCAGCTCCTAAACTTCTAAACTCCCCAATATTCCAAAAAGCCACAAAACCCTTGCTAATAGCGGGATTTACCCCCCCCCCCCCCGAGGGCTAGAAGCAAGGCTGCACAAGGATTACAGCTTAACGCCGCTTTCAACAATCTCCTGTGCTTTTGTTTGAACTTCCCTGATTGTAACATCTGACACATATCCTTATTGATATTATATATTATTTATTCCACATGTTCATACTTTTATAACACTTTTGACTATAATTTGTTACAAAATTTTACATTTTTTTCAAGGTATATTCAAGAAGCAATTGCAGCGGTATAAAGTAAAAAACGTTTTTAGATGATACCAAATTAAAATTTTTCATAAAGCGTGACAATGAGGGTGACTTCATTATGTATAGAAATCAGGAGAAGAGACTAATGCAAATTTTCCTTGAGCTGCTCTTTAAAACAGAATACAGCCTGTTTCTTAATCCATTTAAGCAACTGTCCGGTATACGTTGTTATAAGCATGGTTAACACAAAATACAAATACGTATTCTGAACAGGGTTGAAAATCCAGTATATATTATGATTATTGCGCTCGCTTATCGGAATTCCGTTTACCCAAAAGATAGCGGCTGTAATCAAATACATTACAAAAAGGTGATTTGCCATTATGTGATAAGTATTTTCGCCTACCAATTTTATAAATTTAATATCTTTCAGATAGTTGTATGTTACGTGGATAAACCATAAAGAAAACCAGATTCCGGTAATGCTCGTAAGAACCGGAACAACAATCTGGCTGTCAAACCTTGCCCACACAAGCACATAGCTTAAGCCTATTCCGTGGGTTGGGTCAAAATCACGGTTAAAATGCCATAAAACCGCTTGAATACAAAGAACAATTCCCAGAATTTTCGGAGTAAAAATGTTGTAATTTCCGTGAATTTTCCGTATATAAAAATGTCCTAAATACACAAAAAACAGAGAAAACATTATTCTTATAATTATTAAAAATACCGGAGTAAGCGGAAATATTTTTGAAAGCGGAATCGCCGCAAATCCCATTATTGTATAAATTGCAGTTTTTATTTTGATATCTAAATTCCTGAATTGTCTTTCAAGGAACAAAAATGTCACCATTGTCATAAACAGTTGGGTTACGAACCACATCGGGCAGGATAAGTCAAACTGATGCCCGTTCAAAAACGGGGTTATAAAAAAGTTTTTCCAGCTTAATTCCATTCCCCAGAATTTGCCTGTAAGTTTATCAATAACAATTGTTACAACCGCATAAAACGCCGAATATATAAAATACAAAACAAGCAGACTCTTTACCCTGCGCTTTATAAACTCGGCAACATTGTCCAGATACTTATCTTTAAAAAGCATTCCGGATATAAAGAAGAACAAAGCCAGTTGAAACGAATACGGCGGAAACATATCAAACAATCTGAATTCCAGATGTCCCGATACAACAAGAGTTATCGCAAGCGCCTTTAATATATTTATTTTGTCAGATAAAATTTTGTCCATAGAATTAATTATATATTAAAAACATATATCTTGAAAATTTGTAATAAAGAGGCTATAATAGTTAATAAGGGAAAGCTGTCAAGTATGGCAGTACTTAACAGCTTTATCACATCCCTTACAAGAATAACGAAATAATTTGTAAAATATGTCCTAAGACTGATAGGGCATATTTTATTATTTGCCTTCTCATATTGACCTCCTTGTCTGCCCCTTTGTTCACATTACAAGGGTGTGTGGCATCAGAGGTCGGGGCGCTATTCCTTAAGATTATTATATATGAATTTTAATATAATTTCAAATAAAATAGCAAGTAGAATGGAGCTTGCTCCACGCAATTATAAATTTATTCTGCCCGCTGTATAACAACAAATATCAGCTCCTCTCCCAACCCCTCTCCCCAAAGAGGAGAGGGGTTGGGCGCAGTCATTCCGAGTTCGTCCGGCTTGTAGTGATACATACCAGACTGATACATTTACCCCCTGGAGGGGGTAAAAATAATCCGCTCAAATTCCAGACAAAATCTTAATAAAATTTTTACTGGAAAAGCAAAATCCCCTGTGATATTATAGTCACAATTGTGAGGGAAGAGAATGAATACAGCCGAATATTTAGTAAAAAAACTCGAAGAACTCGGAGTTAACGATTTTTTCGGATTACCGGGTGATTATAACTTTAATATTTTATACGCAGTAGAAAACAACCCCAACACAAAATGGATAGGCTGCACAAATGAACTTAATGCCGGATATGCGGCAGACGGTTATGCAAGAATGTGTGGATTTGGCGCAATTATTACAACATATGGTGTAGGTGAATTAAGTGCGATAAACGCGATTGCAGGCTCTATGGCAGAAAATGTTCCTGTAATAAGTATTGTTGGTGTGCCTGCAACAAAAATAATAGAAAACAAAACGTGTGTACATCATAATTTTCAGGATGTTAATTATTATGCCTGCTACGAAGCGCACAAGCCGCTTACTGCTGCCTGTGCATATCTTACCAGAGATAATGCAAAGATGGAAATTGACAGGATTTTGAAAACTTTTGTAAAAGAAAGAAAACCGGTATACATTGCAATACCTGTTGATATAGCAAAAATGGAAATTTCAGAAAAAGAAGTTTCTTACGGTTGGAGCAGCGATGAAGAAGTTTTAAGACTTGCGGCAGGAAAAATAGCGGCAAAAATTAATAATTCAAAAAATCCTGTAATCCTTGGAGATTTACTTGTAAAACGCTTTGATTCCAGAATTGAATACAAAGAATTTGTTGAAAAAACAAGAATTCCAGTTACAAATTTTTTAATGGGAACAAATTTAATAGATATGAATTACGATTTATATCTCGGAGGATATTATGCACAATTTGATAATCCAACTGCCGAAAAAGCCGTTAACGAAACCGACTGTATGATAGCTGTAGGCCCTGTTTATACGGATTTAAACGCGTTCGGATTTAATCTTCCATATGATTTACATGACCATATTGCAATATACGGAACATATGCCTATGTTGAAGGAGCAAGATATAATAATATCAAAATGAACGATTTACTTGAAGCTGTTACTGAACTTGTTGATGCAAAAAATATTACAATACAAAAACCGCAAATAGGCTATGAACACAAAGCCGCGTCCGGAGAGAAACTAACATCTGCTTATATATACGCAAGGCTTCAGGAATTTATAAAAGACAATGATATTGTTGTGGCTGAAACAGGAATCGTTCCTCACGGGGTCGCTCCAATGAAACTACCGGCAAGCGTAGAATTACAAACACAAACTCTATGGGGTTCAATAGGCTGGGCAACACCTGCAACACTCGGAATATGTCTTGCTAAACCAAACTCAAGAGTTATATTAATAACCGGCGAAGGCTCTCATCAGCTTACAGCAATGGAAGTCGGAAATATGCTCAGGCGAGGCGTAAAACCGGTTATCATTGTACTAAATAATAACGGGTACACCATTGAACGTATTCTTTCCGAATCTCCTGACGATAGCTTTAATGATATTATGCAGATGAATTATTCAAAATTTGCAAGAGTGTTTGAAGGTGATGTCTGGGCTGCAAAAGTCACGACCGCTGATGACTTTGATAAAGCCCTTAAAGTAACACAAATAATGAATAAACTTTGCTATATAGAAATCTGCACTGAAAAAATGGACATGCCGGAGCTTACAGTAGATTTGATTACAAATTTGAGGAATAAAAACTCTGCCCAGACAAAAAACGAAGAAGTAGCAATGTGTCAGACTAATGATTTATTTAATAACAATGCCGCAACATTTGAAACAGTTGTGCATAAAGGCATTTCGGAGGACTAATGAAAAAGTTATTTGTTATATCCGGCTCATCCGGAGTCGGAAAAGGCACAGTAATTAAAGAATTTTTAAAAAAACATCCTGACTACAAACTCTCCGTATCCTGTACAACGAGAAAAAAAAGAGAGGGAGAAACTCACGGCATTAATTATTTCTTTTTGACACACGATGAATTTCAAGAATGTATCAAAAATAATGAATTTTTAGAATGGGCAGAATTCTCCGGAAATCTTTACGGGACAAAAAAAAGTTTTGTGGAAAATTGCCTGAAAAATAATGAGAATATAATACTGGAAATTGATACTAAAGGTGCATTAAACGTAAAAAAAATCATGCCGGAAGCTATACTTATATTCATTCTGCCGCCATCTTTAGAAGAATTGGAAGCAAGATTAAGGGGCAGACATACTGAAACAGAAGAAGCTATCCAAAAACGCCTTGCATCAATTAAATTGGAATTTGAGAATTCTAAAAAATTCGATTATACAGTAGTTAATGACAGGGTAGAAAACGCAGTCTCTGCTCTTGAAGAAATTTTATGCAAGTAAATTATTCCTTCTCTGGCTGTTTGTCTGCAGATTTTTCTTTATCGCCTTCATAAAGGAACAGAACAAACGGCAGAATAAATATTACCGCAACCGCATAATATCTGAACGTTTCAACATATCCCCATAAAGTTGCCTGCTGTCTTAAAAGATTATGTATTTGTGCCTGCGCCATATAAACAGCGGTTTGCGGATCAACAAGGGTTGAAAAAGAGCCTGCCATTGCCTGAACTCTTTCCGAAAAAACGTGGTTTGTATCAGTTAAAAATTTGATTAACATATGCTGATGCGCCTGAGAAAATCTTGTAATCATTGTTGTTGCAATAGATGTACCGATTGCAGCGCCTGTATTTTTAAGAAGATTTTGAACACCCGCTGCATTTGTTTGGGCTTCCTTAGGCAGGGTTGCGCAGGAAATATTAGACAGAGGAACCATTGCAAGAATCATGCCAAGCCCAAATACAAAGTTCGGAAATGCAATATCAGCTATGGAAATTGTTGTATTAATTTCACCTAACATTAAACCTGATATAGCAAGTGTTACAAGCCCTGCAATTACAACAGGACGTATGCCTATTTTAGAGACGCAAATTCCGCACAAAATTGACGCAAGCAAGCAGCCGGCTCCTCGCGGAACCATTGAAATACCGCTTAAAAAGGCTGTATAACCAAGCAGCGACTGAAGCATTGAAGGCAATATTGACGCCGAGGACATCATTACGCCCATCAATACAACCTGCCCCAGTGTTCCGATAAGGAAATTGTGGTTTTTTAATATTGATAAATCAATTAATCCGGTTTTGCTTTTACTCTTTTTAATTTGAATAAACACAAAAATCAGGAAAGAGATTGTTGATACTGTAAATAGTTTGCAAATCCAAGGTGCACCGAACCAGTCTGCATCATTACCTTTGTCTAAAACGACCTGCAATGTCAGAAGCCAGAGTGCAAGGAAAAAGAAGCCCGACATATCCATAGTAACATTCTTTTGCTTTCTTGAATACGGCGGCTCTTCAAGATATTTGTGGGTTAAAATAAATGCTATTATACCAAACGGTATGTTTATAAAATAAATAAACGGCCATGACCAGTTTTCAGTAATCCAACCGCCGAGTGCCGGTCCCATAATCGGCGCTACAATTACCCCGAGCCCAAATACTGCCATTGCAGCAGGAAGTTTTTCTTTCGGGAATATTTCAAAAATTACAGCCTGAACAACAGGGAGAATTCCGCCGCCGCCTGCACCTTGCAAAATCCTTGAGAAAAGAATCATTGCCATTGAATTTGAAATTCCGCATAAAACTGAGGCTATGGTAAAAATTACTATACTTAGCATAAAGTATTGTTTTCTGCCCATCAGTTTACTGAAGAAATCAACAGTCGGAATTACAACACCGCTTGCAACAAGATAGCTTGTAATAATCCATGTTGATTCATTATGGCTTATGGAAAAAGTTCCTGCCATATAAGGAAGTGCTACGTTTGAAATAGTTTCGTCCAGAGCAAACATGAAAATTGAAATCATCAAAGGTATCATTGTTACCCACGGATTTAACTTAAACTTCCACTCTTCTGTAGCAACTGCTGCTTCCTGCCCCATAATTTGTTTCCTTTTACCACATGTAGAAATATCAACACGTAAATTAAACCACACAAAATATTAATTTGCAATAGTTCATTAGTTGAATTTTATGTTAAATTTCTTTAGCGCGTCTTCCCTGATAGCCCTTAAACCTTCTATTGCCTTCTGAATATTAAAATCTAAATCAGAATTTGTTTTCTGAATATAATCATCCAGCGTTTTACTGATTTCATTATAAACATCCAGACCTTTTTGTGTAATTTTACTCTCCATAATAATTTTAGAGCCTTGATTAGCAGGCGCCCGTTCAATAAGCCCTTTTTGTTCAAGTGATTTCAGAAACTTGCCTGTATGCGCCCTTCCCTTCATTATCAGTTTTGCAAGTTCTATCTGAATAATTCCCGGATACATATATAAACAATCAAGAATTATAAACTCTTCCTGCGACACGGGAAAATTGTTCTGCTCAAAAAAGCATTTTGCTGCTTCGTGCAAAACTCTTGATGTTAATTCTAATTCATAAGGCAAAGATTTTGTATAATGCTCCAAATTCTATCCTCTCTATCTTGTTACACACACAGGCAATTCATTAATATTGTAAAATAACTTTGAATGAATCTTAAAACTTTCAGGATTGGCACTTACATAAAACTTTTCCAGACCGCCTTCTGAATTCAGCAGAAGACTCTTTTCTAAATCAGATTTTATATAATTAACAAAAATTGCTGCCGGATCAATAAATAAATCCTCCGGCGCAAATTCTTTCAACAAAGAAAGTAAATACGGATAATGCGTACATCCCAGAATAATTTTATCCGGAGAAAATAACATCATCTTCTCAACTTTTCTTTTTACATCTTCTATTGCAGATTTTTCCTTATATTTGTTGTTTTCAACAATAGGAACCCAATTTGGACAAGGTATTTCATTTATTTCAATATCCGGATTATGCTTATGAATCTCATACGTATAAGCCCTTGATTTCACAGTAGCTTCTGTTGCAAAAACACCAATTCTTTTATAATTAGCCGCTGCAATTACTTTCGCGCACGATTGGATAATCGGATAAATTTTAAATTCATAATCATCTTTTATTGCTTCATATGCTTGGGCGGATGAGGTATTACACGCAATAACGACTGCTTTGACATCCTGTAACTTATAAAAATCTAAAATTTTTCTTGCAAAACCAATTAATTCTTCTCTGGTTTTATTCCCGTAGGGCATATTAGCCAAATCCCCGAAATACAAGGTATCTTCTTCAGGTAATGCCTTTTTGAAACGTGCATAAACAGAAAGTCCGCCAACTCCTGAGTCAAAAAAACCAATAGGTCTGCTATTTAGTTTGTTGTGATTTAATATACTCAATTATCCCCTCAGCTATAGCTTTTGCAGTCTTTTTCTTTCTTGAATCAGTAACAAGTTCGGCTCTCTCTTCATCATTTGATATAAAACCTGTTTCTACAAGGATTGCCGGAACTGTTGTATGATTTATAACATAAAATTTTGATTTTACCAATCCTCTGTCTTTTGTATCAATCTCTTTCATAAGATGTCTGTGAATAGTATTTGCCAAGTCTTTACTGAAATCGTGATAATAGTGGGTTTCAATACCTTTTGGCTCTGTTGCAACAGCAGAATTAACATGAATACTCACAAAAATTTCCGGAGTCTCATTTTCTGAAAAATCAACTCTCTCCTGCAAAGAAACATACGTATCATCAGTACGTGTAAGAGCTACTTTATATCCTTTTGATTTTAGAAGAGAAGCAACTCTTTGGGTTATATCCAGTGTTATATCTTTTTCATTAATCCCCTCTCTGATTGCCCCGTAATCACTGCCGCCATGCCCTGGGTCCAGAACAATTTTGCCTTTTATAGCAGTTTTCTTGGCCGTAATAAAAGGATTTGAAGAAGAAACACTTTCAACTCCGCGTTTTATAGTCATACGTATGGCTTTACCGTCTACGCTCTGATCAACCTTTACAATATCATCCTTATTAATTTCCATAGAAGCTTTTACGCCTATCTGAGGAAGAAGCGATAATGTTAAATCTTTGTATTGGGAATTTTGCAAAGTCTTAATAAGTTCCGGCTCGTTATAACTTTTTACATTAAATAAATAGATATTAAGAGAATTATCATTTCTGAGTATTGACTGAACAACCGGTTCAGTAAAAGAAAATATAAGTTCTCCTGTTTTATTGTCAATCTTTCTTACATAAGTTTTTGCCAGATTTGAAACAGTATTTGCCAAATCTGTATGATTTAATTTATCCGCATTAATAAATAGCATTGATTGAGCATCCGCTGAAAAAACAGGAATATATTTTTCTGCATCATCTGTAGTGATAACAACTCTTGCTTTATTATATTCAAACTGACCTATTCTGGCAGTATCTTTGCAAGAGCCGTCCGGACAAATTTTAATTTCCTTATTCCGGATTGATTTGTCCACAAAAGTATTCGGCAAGTCTATTACAACCCGCTTAGGGCCATCCAGATAAAACATTTTGGATACGGCTATTTGTCCGGAACCATTTATTAATATACCACCGTTTTTCAGATAGTACCCGCTTATATAATATCGGGTTCTTAATTTTAAGTTTGAAGACAAATCAACGGATACTACAGAATCATAGCTTTTACCGTCAGAATTGCTCAGGGTAGAATTTTCAAATGCCTGTTGAATATCTGCAATAACATTTCCATAAGCTTTAACAGAAGCACTCTGTGGAATTTCTACTTTCTGCACAACCTGTGAATTGACTTTTATGCTTGAATATGGCAGGCTTTCCTCATTTTCATCATATAAAGGACTGAAATAGTCATTGTTGATAGCTATCGGCACACATCGAATTACGATATTTCCGTTTACATTCACCAATTTTACTTTTGCAGTATCAAAGCCTTCTTCAAAGGTAATTACACCTCTTACGACATCAGGATCCGTTGTAAACTGGGATAAGCGGATTTCTTTAATCTTTGATTTATCAAAGATTAGCTGCTGCTTGTCTCCTATTAAAACGGCATTTTCTATATCAAAATAAATTCTATTTGGATTTTCCAGTTTAGAAAATTTTAAATTCTTTTGCAACCCTTCTTGTGATTCTAAAATATTTAAAAATATTACAGAGGATGACAAGTCATAGTTCATAGACATCACTTTTGAAGGCTCTGCTTTTACAGGAGCAAAACCCTGCATTAAAAATATTATGAAAAGTGTTATGAAAAACAATACTCGCTTCATTATATAAAAGGCTTATGCCCCCAAATCGTTAACAAAATTCTATCAAATCAAAAAGTAAAAGTAAAGGACTATACATTGACCCGGATTATTTTTTAAAACAAAAGCTTGCAATGAAAATTGCAAGCTAAAATTTTTACGAGAGAGAAAGAGAAATTGTATGACAGAAATTTAACAGTGTAACTTACTGTCAATTTCATAAATTTTTAAAATCAGAGAATCCAGCCATTCTTTCATCAAAAGAGCCATAATTTTTATTTCATCTCTGAAACTGTAACATCCGGGCCACATTCCGTACATATTAAAAACTCCTTTCAAGACTTGATGAATTCAATACCTTTCGTTCACCTCTAACTACAATTTATATAACGGCATATTTTATTAAAACTTTAGGAGTTTTAATAAAATATTTACAAAAATTTACAATTCGTACAATGGTGCATTCAAGAAGCAATCACAACACTATAGAGTAGAGTGTGGTCTCTATCGCACCAAAAAAAGAAAACAAAATCCCGCATTATTTATATCTTGTAGCCTTAATTACTGTCCAATAACCGCTTTTAGAAACCTGATAATTTTTAAAATCTTTATCCAACCGTTTTATTAGAGAATTTTTTATTTCTGAGAATGTTACAAACATTTCAGGCAGACTTAAATTATTCTTATTTTCTTCCAGATATTTTTCATCAAAAAAGCTTACGCTGTCTAGAAAGACAACTGAAACATCTTCTCCAACAGGAATTTCCGAAAGAATTGCTGCCGGATTTTGTTTATATAAATGCCTGTTCTTTTTGCTTATATACAAAACTTTCTTATTTTCTATATTGGCATACCTGTAAAATCTATCAGGCTCATAATAAGTAAATATTATATTCTGCGCATTTTGTTTATTTAAAATATCACCTGTAATTTTGTGTCCTTCAGGTCTTTTTAGTTTTGTAACATAAAACGGAGTAAAAATTGCCCCGAGATGGAAAAGTACAAATATTGAAAGTAAAATAATTCCGATTTTTTTCATTTTTTCAAAACCGAGTGCCATAAGCAAAATAAGTACCGGAAGAATTTCAATAGAGTATTTTGTTACAAAAACAAGCATTCCGCTGGCTGCAGCAATTGACATAACAACAATTGTTCCGGCTGATATGAGAGCAAATCCCTTTTTTAAACCTGCACTTATGGCTGATACAGCTATAAGTGTTGGAACTGTAAGCCATATTGTAAAAGTTTTATTGTAAAAAAATACCGGCGGTGCATTTACATTATTCGTAAGTATTGGAGAGAAAAAGTCGCTGAATAAAAATAATATATTAGTGTAAGAAAAATGTCCCCACCACTGCGAAGCCGGAAGCATTCTCAGGATATTCATGCCTGCAGGATAAAGAATTATAGCAGTTAACAGCAATAAAATAATAACAAGGGAAGAAAATTTTTTTCTTTTATATATAATATAAATCGCATTAAAAAATACATAAATTCCGCCCAGAACATGTGTTGCAAGAATTAAAGCGCTGGCAGTTGCACAACCCGCCAGATTTAATTTCCGGGGATTTTTTAAGTATCTTATTGTAAATAGTAATAATAATGCCGAAAATAAGAATAAAAGCGAATAAAATCTTACTTCCTGAGAATAATATATAAGAAATGAAAGTATAGATGTACATATTGCAGCATAATATCCGGCTTTTCGCGAGTACTCTTTTCCTACCAGATACATAACAGGTATCGCCAGCACTCCGGGGAGAACAGATGTCAGCCTTAGTGCAGTATCCGACAATGTAACAAACGGTTTTAAATACAAATAATAAAGCGGCATGTGACATTGTTTTTGTATAGCCAGCCAAAAACCGTCAAAAAGAGGAGTGGAAGCTACATACCAGCTTACATACTCGTCATTCCACATACCTTCCGGTTTTACAATATAAGACAGTCTGAGTAACAATCCCGTTATAATAATATAAAACACTCTTTACCAGCTCCCGCTATTTATATATAATATTTTACATGACAAAACTTATTATTCAAATACCTTGTTACAATGAAGAAGAAACTTTACCTGTAACCCTCAGAGCTCTGCCCAAAACTGTTGATGGAATTGATGAAATTGAAGTTTTAGTTATTAATGACGGCTCTACGGACAACTCTGCAAACATTGCAGATAATCTGGGTGCAACTGTGCTTGATATAAAACCAAATAAAGGGCTTGCCAACGCCTTCAAAAATGGTTTGAATGAAGCTTTAAAACGCGGCGCAGATATTATTGTAAATACCGATGCAGACAACCAGTACTGCGCCGATGATATAGAAAAAATAGTAAAACCGGTACTTGAAGGCAAAGCTGATATTGTTGTCGGGGCGAGGGATATTTTATCTATAAAAGAATTTTCTCTTCTCAAAAAATTTTTTCAAAAAACTGGTTCTGCAGTTTTAAGACTATTTTCTTCTACCTCGGTAGAAGATGCTCCAAGCGGATTCAGAGCTTTTTCTAAAGAAGCGGCTATGAAAATAAATATTTTTGATAACTATACATACACTATGGAAACCTTGCTGCAAGCCAATGCAAAAGGGTTAAAGATTATTTCTGTTCCGGTGAGGGTTAATAAAAAATTAAGAGAATCAAGGCTTGTCAATAATATTTTCGATTATATGTATAAGTCAATGAAAACAACTATCAGAATGTTTATTGTATACAGACCGTTCAGATTTTTTATTACACTTGCCTGGCTGCTTGCTCTTATCGGAATTATTTTGATACTCAGATTTTTATATTATTTTATGCAAGGTTTTGGCAACGGTCATATTCAATCTCTGATATTTGCTGCAATATTTTTAGTATCTTCTGTTCAACTGGGAGTAATTGCAATAGTTGGAGACCTGCTTTCCATAAACAGAAAACTTGCAGAAGATATTCAAATCAGGCTGAAAGCTCTTGAATACAATAAAAAATAGACAAAGAAAAAACCACTTTTTTCAAGTGGCAAAGAAAGGGAAAAAGGGGAAGGGAAAACTTCTCTTAAAAATTTATTTTTGAATACTGTTAGCTAAATATTCCAAAAGTTCTTTCTATGTTATCGTCTCTTACTTTCTGGATAGATTCCATTTCTGTTGTAATGGAAGTCCTTTCTGTTTCCAGTTTGCTCAAATCCTGATCAAATTTGGTATCTTTTGTATTAATAATACCTAATTGATACTCATACTCTGCTTCAGCTTTCTTTAAATCAACTTCATCCTGAACTTCCTGCAAATAGTTGGCGTTTGTACTTGTTGCAACACTTGTTTCTTTCCAGCCGTTTTTGCCATCATAAACATCAATAATCACTCTGCCGGAATTTACCATATTATTAAGCCATTCATTTCCTTCTTCACCAGCTTCATATTGCGGATCAATAAGCTGACATCCGCCTGCTGCATGAATTTCTTCAAATAAATTTATATAATAATTAAATTCATCCTGTGGAAATTCCTCCGGAAAATCATCATATTTTGCATTAGCAGAATCAGGATCTGTATTTTCGAGATCCTGCTTATTTAATCGCATGTACTTATATATTTCAGTACCGCATTTTTTATATAATGTATCTCTAAAATTCTCTAACGCATCCCGTTTATCTTTATTTGATGCTGAATCAGAATCACAAGTTTCTTTCAGTGTATTATAAGCAGATTGCAATTCTTCATCGTCTGAATGATTTTCAAACACTTTTCTTTCGACATCAGTCATAAAAAGGTTGTATAGCCCGTCTGCAGATTGTCCGTCACCGTAATCTTCTCCCGAGACACCTATACCGATTTCTTTTCCCATAGACATTCTTTGTGTATCACTGTCTACCGGCCAGGCCGAATTTTCTCCCATGCCCATCATTGCGTATGCAAAAGCGTATTTATCCGTATTATAATCATTGTATGTATTCAATGTATTAGAATCGACAATGACTTTGCCGGTTTTAGAATCTTTTAGGGAATATTGTGCACATCTATCCTGATTATAAGTGCATAAAGTAGAAAAAGTTGCATCAATAAAACTTTTAGAGCCATCCCCGTTGTTAAAGGCTACCTGAATTTTTTTTGCGTCTAAAGCGTCACAGTAGTTTTGATACAACTCATCTTTTTGGGTTGCAAGCGCGATTTTTTGGCTCTCTATGTTTTGAGCTTTATACTCTACATCGTGGAGCCTGCTTGTAAGCGTTAATAATCTAACTTGTGACGCGGCCATTCCCATTGTAAGATTTGTCCTTTATATTTTTTTCCCTTGCTGATATTTATTACGTCACTTTTTGCTTAAAACTTTAATAAATTCAGATAATTGTTACAAAAATTTACAAATTTATACGTGGTGGATTCTGGAATATTAAGAAGCGTAAAAATATATTTAACATTTAACAGGTTTTGATTTATTATATGCATGTAACTTTATGATAAGAGGAGTTTTAAATGAAAAAATTATTAACATGTATAGCATTATCAACAGTGCTATTATCTGGCTGTACTTTATTGCAAAAATCAGAAGGTATTATTAAGGTAAATGATACGGTTATTACTCAGGCCGAGTTTGATAACGCTTTTGACAAAAGTGTTGACAAATCTTTCTTAAAATCTTTTGGAGGAGCCAAGAATTTTGTAAAATCAGATGACAATCCTATGTATGGAATTTTTAAAGATAAAATTGTACATGAACTAATTATAAAAGCATTGTTGGATCAGGAAATTGCCAAACGCAACATCAAAGCTACTGATGAAGATGTCGAAAATGAATTAAAAATGGTTATTGATAAAGTCGGGTCAAAAGACGAGCTGAATAGTATCCTTAAAAAAAGAGGTGTTTCAAATTCCCAATTCACAAATGATTTAAAAACTCAGGTAAAAATCAGAAAACTTGTAAATTCTATAGAAAAAATTAATATTACGGACGCTGATGCCGAAAAATATTACAATACTCATAAAGATGAATTTACTCATGGTGAACAGGTCAGAGCTTCTCACATACTTATTTCTGCAAATACAATAGAATTAATTCAACAAATAAAAGCTAAAAATCCAGAGATTGATCCTGCAGAATTGAATAAAAAAGTAGAAGAACAAATTGCAGCCCAAAAAGCAAAAGCTGAAGCTATTTTAGCAGAAGTTAAAAAATCCCCTGACAGTTTTGAAAAAATAGCACAGCAAAAATCTGATGATAAAGCCAGCGGCGAAAGGGGCGGGGAACTTGGATTTTTCCCTAAAGAAGCAATGGTGCCTGAATTTGCTAATGCAGCATTTTCTATGAAACCGGATACAATCAGCGAAACTCTGGTTCAATCTCCTTACGGTTTCCATATTATAAAAGTTACAGACCGAATTGCTGCCGGTTCTACCCCTTACAATAAAGTTAAAGATGAAATAAAATTCTATTTAGAAACACAAAAACAAATTCAGGTTCTTAAAAACCTCACAGATGGGCTTCTGAAAAATGCAAAAATAGAATACTTAAATGAATCATATAATCCAAAGAAAATCATAAAAGAAGTTACAAAAGATCAGAATGTAAAAAAAGAAGCAACAAAATAGACATTAAAGAGCTCCGAAATAACGGAGCTCTTTTTTTGCAAAAGATTTATCATATAAAACTAAACGCCGCAATTACATCAAAATTTATATTTAATAAATTATAGTGAGAACTTGTATACTGCGTACAAGCTTGTGTATCATATACATCACTGATAAGACACAATGATGCATTTTCAACTGTTAAAAAATTTTCTTGTTCTGATTCTAAGCAGCGTTGAATTCTTCCTACTATTTGATAATGATTTGTTAAAATACAAATTTTATCAGTATCGCTATGCCGCAATATTTTTTTGAATTCGTCTATTTTATTCATGATATTATATCCTTGTTTTAAAACAAAAATATAATTAATTAGATTCAAACATAGTTCAATTACCTAAACGACCATATCATTAAAGCTCTTAGAGTCATCATAATTAAACATGTGGATAAAAGTATACAGCATTCTTGCCGAAAAACGTTTTGTACCAACCTCTAACATCGTTCTCAAGGCTTCTTTATTATTCATTACTAGAACATGTGTTCTGTTAAATGCGAGATTATCATAATAATTAGCAACATTAATTATTTGACTGTATTCTGAAATATAATCACTGGACAAACCTTGCGGATAACCGGAGCCGTCATTATTTTCGTGATGCTCCAGAGCTACTTTTGCAATCTCTTCCGGAAGTTCAAACTCTTCTTTAATCATCCTGTATCCTATAACCGGATGAGACTTAACTTCATCTTCATTCATTGTCAAAAGCGCCTGTGAATCAGCAAGCTCAATTTTTAATTTTCCTATATCATGCAATAAGCCGGCAAGAATAACCTGATCGACTGAAAGAGCGGAGTAATCCAGCTTTTTTGCGATAAGTCCTGAGACAATTGCTACATTTAACGGGTGGCAAAGTTCATATTCTCCCAAAAAACGAATTTTTGAACCTTTTCCTGATTTGCCGACTTGTTTAAAAACTTCTGTTTTTAAAATGCCAATAAGCGTATTAAGCTTTAATAAACCTTCTTCATAATAACCTTGAATAAGTAAATCTAAAATCCTCTTATAAAAATATTTTATACGAACCTGTGTTTCTGTTTTGATATATCCATCTTTATTGATTACCGTCTCAAAATCAGCCGGATCTATTCCTTCATAAGAAAAATTTAAAAGCTGGGACGGTAAATTTCCGTCAGATTGTGTATCATTATCAGACGACTCTTCACTGTTAAACTCTTCTGTATAAATTTTCACATAGTTTTTTAACATTATAAGTTTGCCCGGGGTCAGGACTTCTCCTGCTTCCAGAATTTTCCCTTTATTTTCCGTATACAAATCAAAGGGTAAAACTTTATAGCTGCTAAGTTCTTTATTTGTAACAATTCTCATACAAAAATTATAACACTTTTTAAATCAAAAACCTACTGTTTTGTTTTTTTGTATACAAACTATTCTTCCGCTCTTTTAGCCTTATAGCTGTATCCTGCATATATTGCAAGCCCTATAAGAAGCCATACGATAAAATAGAGTGCAGAAGTGGCTTTAGCACTGAATTTACAATACATTAAACCTAAACAGGTAACAATACCGAGAATCGGAAACCACGGACAGAAAGGAACTTTAAACGGGCGTTCTCTGTCGGGTTCGGTTTTTCTTAGAATAAGGACTGCAATACAGATAATTATAAACGAAGTAAATGTCCCGAAGTTACACAACTCTGCCGATATATTCAAATCCATAAACAGGGCGCAAACTATTACAATTAAACCGGAAATCCACGTTAAAATATGCGGAGTCTTAAATTTTTCGTGTATTTTATTTAAAGATTTCGGCAAAAAATTATCCCTGCTCATTGCAAAAAGTATTCTTGTTGTTCCCAATTGATAAATTAATAAAACCGAGGTAAGTGCACACAAAGCCCCCATAGAAATTAATCCTGCGTACCAGTTTTTACCGATAAATCTCATTGCATGCGCAAGCGGCGCCTGAGTGTCAATTGCATTAAATGGAACAACACCTGTAAGAACAAGAGCTGCACAAATGTATAAAATAGTACAAATTGCAAGTGTTCCCATAATTGCAACCGGCAAATCTCTCTGCGGATTTTTTGTTTCTTCCGCTGCTGTTGAAATTGCATCAAATCCTATGTAAGCGAAAAAGATTACAAAAGCGCCGGTAAAGATTCCTTCCAGACCGTTTGGAGCAAACGGAGTCCAGTTTTCCGGCTTAATATAAAAAGCTCCCATTACAATAAAAGAAAGGATTATAAACATATTAACCCCAACCATTATTGTTGCGACTCTTGTTGATTCTTTGACCCCTTTTACAAGGAGGATTGTAAGCAACAGCACAATTGCAATAGCCGGAAGATTAATTGCAACCGGAAGTTCCCAGCCAAAAGGCAGATGAATAAACGGCATTTTATCATGTACATCCCAGCCGTACTTATTGCAGATTTCATACATTGTTCTGTAATCGTTTCTGAGCCAGAGAGGACAATTTATAACAAAAGCAGGCAGAATATGTTTAAAGCCCTTCATAAATTGTACAAAATACCCTGTCCATGCACTTGCAACAGTGATATTCCCGATAGCATACTCAAGCATGAGAATCCAGCCGACCATCCACGCCATAAATTCGCCCATTGTTGCGTAAGTATACGTGTAAGCGCTTCCCGCAACCGGCATCATTGCTGCAATTTCTGAATAAGATAAGGCAGAAAATACGCTTGCAATTGCTGCCAGAACCATTGAAATTACAACCGCCGTTCCGGCACCGGCTCCGTCAGAACTTCCCACAATTGCACTTCCTATGATTGTAAAAATTCCCGTTCCGACAACAGCTCCGATTCCGAGTACAATTAAATCAAATACTCCGAGCGTCTTTTTCAAGCCGGAATTTTCACCGGCTTCAATTATTTCCTGCGGACTTTTGCATTTTGTCAGATTACTTATTAATGTATTCAACTTTTCCATCTTCAACTGCTATTTCTTTTTCTTCAGCTAATCTTTCTATTCTTCTGTTCTTCCGGTAACCATAAGAAGCGTAAATCAAAGCCCCCATAATTACCCATACTATAAACATTTCTGTTGATAATCTTGCAGTGTCACCCTTTGCAACCATCATAGAAAATATCATCAAACCGCCGCAGCAAACAATACCGGCAAGCGGGAACCACGGACAGAATGGGACTTTGAAAGGACGCGGTCTGTCCGGATCAACTTTTCTTAAAATCAATATTGCAACACATACAATTATAAATGAAGTGAAGGTTCCGAAGTTACAAAGAGAGGTTGCAACATTCAAATCTAAAATTAATGTACCTAAAATACCTACAACACCTACAGTTATTGTAAGAATATGAGGCGTATTGAATTTAGGGTGAAGCTTCTGGAACACACCCGGAAGAAAATTATCTCTGCTCATTGCGTACAATACTCTTGTTGCAGCCATATGCATTACAAGAAGTACAGAAGTCAAGCCGGCAAGCGAACCGATTGAAATCAATCCCGCAACCCAATTCTGGTGAACTACGCTCATTGCAAATGCCATCGGAGCTTTAATTAAACCTTCCGGAATAACTCCACCGGTTGTTTTTTGCATGCCGGTTAATACAAGAGCAACAAGAACATACACAACAGTTGTTGCGGCTAATGAACCTAAGATACCTATAGGTAAATCCTTTTGCGGATTTTTGCACTCTTCTGCCGCCGTTGCAATAGCGTCAAAACCAATGTATGCAAAAAAGATTATAAAAGCACCCATAAATATGCCTTCAAACCCGTTAGGCGCAAAAGGAACCCAGTTTGCAGGCTTAACGTAAAATGCGCCTGTCAGTACGAATAATGCAATAACGCCTATTTTAACCGCAACCATAATTCCTGCCATTTTTGCGGAATCTTTTGTACCTTTAACCAGGATAGCTGTAATAAGAGCAATCATTATAATTGCAGGAAGGTTAATACAGAAAGGTATACCTAAAATGTGCGGAATTGCACTATGGTAGTCAATTCCCTGCGCAGTATAGGCTGTAACGGCGGAACGGTAATCATCAACCAGCCATAATGGCGGATTGGTAAGCCATGCCGGAAGAATATTTGAAAAACCTTTCATAAACTGGACAAAATGGTTTGTCCAGGCACAAGCTACCGCAATAAAACCGATAGCGTACTCAAGCATCAAAATCCAGCCGATAATCCACGCCGCAAATTCTCCTAAAGTCGCAAATGTATAAGCATAAGCCCCGCCGGCAATAGGAATCATTGTAGCAAATTCACTGTAACAAAGGGCTGAAAAAATGCAGGCAATTGCCGCTATAACCATTGAGATTACAAGAGCCGGTCCTGCCCCCGGGCTTGAACCGTCTGCACTTCCTGCAGCTGCAACACCAACGATTGCAAAAATTCCGGAGCCGATAATTGCACCGACACCTAAAATGATTAAGTCCCACACCCCTAATGTTTTTTCCAAACCGCCTTTTTGAGCGTTTGCAATTGCATCATCCATGTTTTTAAGGGTTAACATTTTTCTCAAAACCTGTGGTAGTGAAAATCTTTTTTCTGCCATTTGCTACCTTTCTTTTTATCTAATATAAATTGCTGTTATTGCGAGTCTCTGTCGGGTTTCTGTAATCCGGTTTTATTCAATTGTAAATCTTTCCCCTCGCCCCTTGCGGGAGAGGGAAGAATTTCTTAGCGAGCGTTCAGCGAGTTTAGAAATTCGGGTGAGGGGAGCCCCTCGTTGTAATTTATGTTGGGTTTCACACAATATACTAGCCTATTCCCCCGCAATGACGCTATATTTGCGTGTTATTGTCAGGCAGAGCCTGACCTGCATTCCATACAATTCTATTCACTGTGCTCACTAATCACTATTCACTACTATTTCAACAACGGAAATCCGAGTTTTTCACGCTGTTTTACGTATAATTGGGCAACCGCAGACGCCATTGTCCTTACTCTGTTTATGAAATTTATACGTTCGTCTTTACTGATAACTCCTCTTGCATCAAGAAGGTTAAAAGTATGAGAGCATTTGAGCACATAATCATAAGCCGGCAGAACAAGTTCTGCATTTATACAATTATCGACTTCTTTCTGGTAAGCGTCAAATAACTTGAATAATCTATCAGCATCAGAATATTCAAAATTATATTTTGATTGTTCAATTTCATTCTGGAGATAAATGTCACCGTATTTCAAAGTATTATTCCACATAATATCAAATACGGATTCTTTGTTTTGAATATACATGGCTATTCTTTCAAGCCCGTATGTGATTTCCAGAGCAACAGGTTTAACTTCCAAGCCGCCGACCTGCTGGAAATACGTAAACTGGGTAATTTCCATACCGTCTAACCAGACTTCCCAGCCCACACCGGCAGCGCCGAGAGTCGGAGATTCCCAATTATCTTCTACAAATCTTACATCGTGTTTGGAAAGATCAATTCCCATTGCTTCCAAACTCTTCAAATACAATTCCTGCGCATTATCAGGAGAAGGTTTAAGAATAACCTGATACTGGAAATAATGCCCCAGCCTGTTTGGATTCTCGCCATATCTTGCGTCCGTCGGACGTCTGCAAGGCTCAACCATAGCAGTTGACCACGGCTCCGGTCCTAGTGCACGTAAAAAAGTTGCAGGATTCATGGTGGAAGCGCCTTTTTCAATATCATAAGGCTGCTGGATTATACATCCGTATTCTGACCAGAATCTTGATAAATTAAGTATTAAGTCTTGAAAATTTAACGCCATTTATATTCCCCGACCTTCTATTGTATTTTTTACACTTAATTGATTATACACATAAATAGGGGTAAATGCAAAAAATTAGGAGCAATTGTGTTAATTTTTGTAACGAATTAAAAAAATTAATCAATTTTATTACATATATATATTTTATATATGTATGGCACCGGATATTATTAATATAAATATTACAACCGGAGACGGTTTATCACATGCAATAGACAGAAAGCTTGACGAAGAATTAAAACAGGACGTCAGGTTCAATTTGAGTGAATGGAATTCGGTATTTAATGTAATAAAGGAAGACAAAGCAACTGCAAAAAAACAATATTCGGGCGGTGATTCAGATATAACTGACAGTAGACAATATGTCGTTCAGGAAGGTAATTATAAGATTACCCAAAATGCCTGGAATAAGATTGTTGATATTGCAAAGAAAAAACTTGGCATCACTTCTCAGAAGATTCAGGAAGTTAAGCAGGAAACAGAGCCGGAAGAGAAGGTTGAAACAGCCACAGGTGATGAAAAAATAAAAAATATGTTGTCAGATGCAGGAATTAATGCAAATGAAACTGATATGGCAAAAATTAAATCGAAATACGAAATGATTCTTGCATATAATACGAAAAACGGAATTAAAACAGATGAAGCAAAATTAAAAGAAAGAATTATTAATTTTGCAAAAGGGTTGCAATATCACAATGCAGAAACTCAATTTGCCTTGAATAATGGCGGTGAAGCTATTGTAATAGATGGTGTAAAAGAAGCTGTACAAAATGGTGATATGGAAGCTTTTAAAGCCGCTTTTCATCAGAAAGCAAAAGAGTATATTGAATTATATGACAACGCCGAAGGCGATGGGAAAATAAGCATAGACGAGTTAGTTGCAATGGAAGAAAAAGAACTCGGCAGAGCTTTGACGGCTAAAGAAAAAAATATAGTTGAAGAAAATGCAATTAATATGATTTCTGTTCTTAATCAAGATAATGACCCGGTGACACTGGATGAAAATGAAATTGTAGCATATCTTTGGACAATGTCAAAAATAAATGACGGAAATGATAAAAAAACTGCTGATGATATTACTTTTGAAGAATGGAATACTTCCAGGGAAAGTCTTGGTATATTAAGCGGAACTACACTGACAGATGAACAATTGGATATTATAAATCCGGCATTTTCTATAATTAATAAAACAGGAAAACCTCTTGAAGAATTGTACGAATTAGAAGATTTATCAAGTTTAGATATTACAGATGAAGAAAAAAATATTTTAAGTAATGCACTTCCTTTGTTATTTGACAATGGTTTTAATCAGGAAATGATTGATAATTATGCTAAATTTACTCAGGCTCTAAGAAACGGCTACGAAGGTTTGAAAGAATAAAATGATACAAGCGTACAGAGCAATTATTAACTAAAAAAGAACCTCATATATGAGGTTCTTTTTTTAAAAAGGTTTTGTCTGGTTTAATTTTGCTCTTAATTCTCTAAACCTTGCGATATCTTCCTGAGTCTTAGGAGATTCTCTAAACAATGCCTGCGAAGTCGGATGAACCATTCTGATTGAATCCATATGAACTTCCAGAAATTCATATCTTCTTGGCGGCTGGTTGGAATTCTTTGCATAAATTTCTACATTAACGACTGCCAAAAATCTTCTGTCTTTGTCGTTCAAAAGTTCCGTAAGCTGTCTGTTTGCAGCAACATTAGATGAGACATAAACAGTACCTTTTATATCATCGGTATCTGTTAAAATAATTACTTCTACTGGTATCATATCTTTATTTGGCATTTAAAATCCTCTCTTAATATTTAAATTTTATAATAATTTAGAACGTATGTCCAGTGTTGAATCTTAATGACTGCGTTTTTTGACTCTTACACCTTCAACTTCGTGCACATCTTCAGTAACAAGAAAAGCTCTCGGGTCAATTGTATGTACAAGTTCTTTCAGTCTCGGCATTTCAAATTTGTTAACTACGCAATATGTTTGAATCTTTTCCTGCCTTGAATATCCGCCCATTGCTTTCATGTATGTAACACTGACATCCAGATCTTTCATAATCGCATTCCCGATTTCTTTATAGTAATCGGAAATAATTCTTACAGACTTAGCTTTATCCAAACCTTCAAGAACAGAGTCAATAACTTTTGATGCTATATAATACGTTAAAATCGAATATAATGCTCTATCCCATCCATACAGGAAACCTGCACCCATATACACAAAGAGGTTGATACACATTAAAAGTTCGCCTACGGATATTATCTTAAGTTTCTTGGAAAGAGTAATAGAGACCATCTCTGTTCCGTCTAAAGAAGCATTGTTTCTTAAAATAAGCCCGACACCAAAACCTAATATTATTCCGCCGAAAACCGTTGCAAGGAGTAAATCTTCTGTTGCCTGCTTTCCGTGCAGAATGTTAGTTGCAACCGCAAGCATTGCCGTTGCGTAAAAAGTCTGAATTACAAATTTTTTCCCGAGATTTCTGAGTGCAACAAGAATAAACGGAATATTTATACAAAATATTAATGTACCTAAATTAAGCTTTGTAATATAAGCTATCATCATTGATACACCGACAACTCCGCCGTCAATAATTTTGTTCGGCAAAAGAAACATTTCAAGACCGACTGCAAACACAAAAGCCCCGAGCGTTAGAAAAAACGCTTTTACAATAATTTCTTTTACAATATCAAGTTTAGTTTTCTTGATTTGTTCAGGAGGGTGCTTTTTACTAAATAACATTTATTTATTTTTTCCTCTCAATATTTCAAAAATATTCCTGTGCTTTTCCTGCCCGTCATCTTTAGGTTTAATCCCGAGAATAGACTCTAAATCTGTCTTTAAAGTCATTAGGTCTTCATATTTTTTCAAAATGCCGTCCATTGTAACAGAAACATCCCCTGTTTCTTCCGACACAACAAGACAGGCAGCGTCTGAAACTTCAGACATCCCGATAGCCGCTCTATGGCGCGTACCGTATTTCCAGCTAAGTTTCGGATCCTCTGTAAGCGGAAGCAAGACTCCTGCCGAGTGGATTCTGTTATTTTCAATTACCATTGCTCCGTCGTGAAGCGGTGTATTTGGATGGAATATCGTCAAAATAAGTTCTGTAGATATCATTGCATCTATTTTTGTTCCTACATCGGAATATATCCCTGTACTCATTTCTTTCTGGAAAACAATTAAAGCACCGGTCTTGGTTTTTGTCATATATTTAACGGCTTCAATAATCTCTTTTATAACATCGACTTCATTGTTATCCCCTGTACTATGGTTTGAAGAGAAAAGCGCTTTTCTTATAAATCCCGGCTGACCGAGATACCCCAGAAGCCTTCTGAGTTCCGGCTGAAAAATAACAATCAGGCTCAAAGCAATGAGTGTTACAAGAGATTTTAAGAAAACACCTAATATCCTTAAATCAATCAGGATAAGGATTTCGCTAAAAATCCACGCAAATACGAGGAAAAACAGACCCTTTACAAGTTTTTCAGACTGTGTATTTCTGATAAATTTTTGGTAAAAAATCAGCAGAATTACTGCAATAAGCGCAATTTCAAGTATATTAATCCAATTCAAAGACCATTGAAGAGGACTTATAATATCCTGAATTAAAGAAATTAGCGCATCAATCATTTTTTACTCAACCTATCGGGAATGTTATCATGTGAAATGAGATCATCCAACGTCTCTCTATATACTATAATATCAGAATGTGAATTATTTACAAGTACCATAGCCGGTTTTTCTACGCGGTTATAATTGGATGCCATAGAATAATTATAAGCTCCTGTATTGTATACGCAGAGGATGTCTCCGGCTTCAAGCTCCGGAAGAGTTATTTCATTAATCAATATATCGCCGCTTTCACAATATCTGCCTGCAATTGTAACGGTTTCTTTTTTTTCGGCAAGCGGTTTATTGGCAGCTTCTGCAAAATATTCAGCCTGATACATACTTGGACGCGGATTATCAGCCATTCCGCCGTCTACGGCAACGTACTTTCTTCCGTTCGGAACCTGTTTTGAACTTCCTACGGTATACAAGGTTACACCTGAAGTTGATACAATACTTCTTCCCGGTTCGATATAAATAGTAGGAATATCAACCCCGTATTTGTGCATAGCCTCCGTTATTGATTCTGCAAGCTCCGTTACAGACGGAGGAGTGTCATTATCAGTATATTTGACGCCTAAGCCGCCGCCAATATTCATCTCGTCAAGCTTAAGAGCAAATTTATTATTTATCCTTGCAATTTCTTTTACAAGAATATCAACTTCATCATAGTATGACTTGAGTTCAAAAATCTGAGAGCCGATATGTGCGTGAAGTCCTTTTAAGTTCAGGCTCTTATAGTTTTGAGTTATAAGGGTTACAATTTCATCAACCTGCGAGAGGTCAAAGCCGAACTTTGAATCAACCTGCCCGGTCTGAATATAATCGTGCGTATGGCATTCAATCCCCGGAGTAATTCTCAAAAGTACGTCAATTTTTACACCTTTTTCTCCGGCAAGGCGGTTTAACAATTCCGCTTCATAAAAATTATCAACGGAAAATCTTCCGACCTTGCAATCAAGCGCCAGATTAATTTCTGATACGGACTTGTTGTTCCCGTTAAAAAGGACGTGAGACATATTGATGCCGGCTTTGAAAACAGTATAAATTTCTCCGGCAGAAACAGTATCAAATCCAAAGCCTTCTTCGTCCAGAATTCTTACTATTGCAGAAGTACAGAGAGCTTTTGAAGCGTACATCATTCTTATATTTTTGTAATCCTTAAATGCGGCTTTATATTCCCTGCAAATACCGCGCAAAGTTGCTTCGTCAATGACGTACAGAGGAGTGCCGTACTTTTTTGCAAGTTCAACCGTATCACACCCGCCAATCATCAAATGTTCTCTTACCTCTGCCGTAGTCGGCTTAATTGACTGATTAATGCTCATTTTACACTCCTCCTGTTTTTATATTAACAAAAAACAAAAATTCCGTAAACATGAACTTGTCCCTAGCCGGCGCCGAACAAATCCCCGTCAAAATTGAGACTTTTTGCTTCTTTCAACAGGGGATAATCGTCAATGTTGTTGTTTTTCACAAAATTAATAGCTTCGCTTCGTGCAAGCTCAAGAATTTTAGCATCGTGTACAATGTCTGCAATAATCATATCCGGAAGCCCGCTCTGGCGTGTTCCGAGAAACTCTCCCGGACCTCTGATTTGCAAATCCTGTTCTGCTATTACAAACCCGTCATTTGTCTGAGTCATAATATTAAGACGTGCGCGGGTTTCCTGAGATTTTGTAGAGGAAGAGAGTAAGCAATAGGATTGAAGGTCGCTTCTTCCGACGCGCCCTCGAAGCTGATGAAGCTGGGATAAGCCAAACCTTTCTGCGTTTTCTATTACAATTACTGTAGCATTCGGAACATCTACCCCGACTTCCACAACGGTTGTAGATACAAGAATATCGTATTCTTTGTTTTTAAATTTGTTCATGACGTCATCTTTTTCGTCATTCTTGAGTTTTCCGTGCAGAAGCCCGATTTTGTAATCCGGAAAAACTTCTTTTTCCCAGCGCTCTTTTTCTATTGTTGCAGCTTTTGCTGAAAGGGTTTCACTCTCTTCAATCAGGGGATAAACAATATATGCCTGACGTCCGGCTTCGACTTCGTGCCGGATAAGCTCCGTTATTTGTTTTTTGGAATTCACAAGCTTTGTTATAATAGGTTTTCTGCCTTTTGGAAGCTCATCTATTATAGTTAAATCTAAATCCCCGTTCATGGTGATTGCCAGAGTTCTTGGAATCGGAGTTGCAGTCATTGTAAGAATTTGCGGGTTTTGGGATTTTTTACGCAGTGCAAGGCGCTGCTTTACGCCGAACCTGTGCTGTTCGTCTATTACAACCGCGCCGAGGTTTGCAAATTCAATATTGTCCTGAATCAGAGCGTGTGTTCCGACTGCAATATCAACCTGTCCGTTTCTAAGATTGGTTTCAGAAATTGTTCTCTGCTTTTTGCCAATACTTCCGAGGAACAATTCAACTCTTATTCCAAGCGGTGCAAGCCATTTAACCATGTTATTGTAATGCTGCTGGGCAAGAATCTCGGTAGGCGCCATAATTGCAGCCTGATAACCGTTTTCTATTGCAGCAAGAAGCATAATTGTTGCAACAACCGTTTTTCCGCTTCCGACATCTCCTTGCAGAAGTCTCTGCATTGGTTTTGTCGAATTTAAATCGTTCAAAATCTCATTCACTGCACGCTTTTGCGCTCCGGTAAGTTCAAAAGGAAGTCCGTTAATAAAGCGCATGACAAGCCCGTCACGCTTAATTTCCAGAGGAATTGAAGATATTGTTCTATTGTTTTCTTCCCTCAAGAGTGCAAGCCTTAATTGAATCAGAAATAATTCTTCAAATACAAGCGAAAAATGCGCTCTCTGAAGAGCCTCATTATCATTTGGAAAATGCATCTGTTCTACTGCTTCTTTTTTGGGCAGAAGATTGTATTTTTCAATAATATAATCCGGTAAGACGGTTTCAATATCGTTTTTGAAAAGCTGAATTGTATTAAAAATAGCTTTCCTGAGCGTTTTTATATTCAAATTTTCACTCAAAGGGTAAATAGGAACAATTCTTGCAAGGTTAATATTTGATGCCGAGAGGATTTCATCATCCATAATTGAATATGTCGGCTTATCAAGAGTCGGCATTCCGTCGTAAGAATTTATTTTTACCGTTCCTGAAACCATAATGCCTGACCCTTTAGGAAACTGCGATTTCATCCTCTCAAGCGTATATTTATTGGATTTTGAAGAAAAGAAATTAAGATTCAAACTCCCTGAGCCGTCAACAATCCGGACTTTCACAACCCCAAGATTGTTTTTTGTCGTAAAAGCTTCAACAGAGCGGATTGTACCAAAAATGGTCGTAGTTTCACCCGGTTCTAAGTCTCTTATCTTTGTTCTTGTTGAATAATCAACATGTTTGCGCGGGAAATAGTATAACAAATCCCCGACCGTATAAATCCCGAGTTTGTTTAAAATATAGGCAATTTTAGGACCGATACCCTTCAGATACATAACATCGGATTTAAGCGTGAGTTTATTATTTTTTTGCTCCGCTGCCTGAACACCTGTCTCTGTCTTAATTACACTCACCAGACGCTCAAGAGATTGTTTTCTCCGGGGCAAGGTATCCATCGGATACCGTTCAAAATGCTCTAAAAGCACCTGCCACTTCGGGTTTTTAGAACTTTTTATTTCCTTACGCAATTCAGAGCAAATAAACGAAGAAAAACTCCTTGTTCTCCCGTTAATATTGATATACTTATACTTAACCTCAATCTCGACAGCTTTTTTTATCTGCTCTAAATTATCCATGAATAGATTATACAACAAATTCGTCTTTACATTTCTTTACATTTAAACAACAAAAAGGCAATTTTTTGAAATAGATATACTTTATATATATGTAAGAGATAAACGAAAGAGAGTAAGAAAGATGACAGCAACATACGACGCAATCGAAAGAAATAAAAAACCGGCAGGAGCTTTAGAAA
>CALUSN010000013.1 GCA_944323435.1 Candidatus Gastranaerophilales bacterium
CCTGTCTGATATTTATCCACTCAAAAGACAGCATAGAAGTGTTTGATAAAGAAACGCTGCAAAAATATCTTGCATAAAAAACATTTTGCCGTGGTATAATTATTTTATGACCAGCCGGGATTATCTGAATAACAAATTTGATGTCATTGTTGTAGGTGCAGGCCACGCCGGATGTGAAGCCGCGTTAAGCGCTGCGCGCCTGGGGTGCAATGTTTTGTTATGTACACTTAATGTAGATAATATTGCGCTGCAGCCTTGTAATCCTGCAATTGGCGGGCCTGCAAAATCTACTCTTGTGCGCGAAATTGATGCTTTAGGCGGAATAATGGGAGAAGCCGCCGATGCAACTTATATTCAGATGAAAACATTGAATTCTTCCAAAGGACCTGCGGTAAGAGCATTACGAGCTCAATCTGATAAAAAAGAGTATACAAATTATATGCGTCATATTTTAGAGAATACAGACAATATATGGATAAAACAAACTTGTATTACAGAAATTCTGGTTAATGAGGGGAAGATAACCGGAGCTGTTGATGAATATGGTCTGGAGTATTCTTGCAAGGCAATAATACTGACTACAGGAACATCTTTGGAAGGTAAAATGTATGTCGGGCTGCAGGCTTATTCAGGCGGCCGCTTAGGAGAACGTGCTGCAATAGGGTTGTCGCAATCCCTCAGGGAACACGGGATTAAAACAAAAAAGCTAAAAACGGGGACTCCGGCCAGAGTCGATAAACGTACTATTGATTATTCAAAAATGGAGATGCAGCCAGGGGATGAAAAACTTAGTTTTTATTCCTTCAAACCAGAACGCCCTGTTCGTCCGCAATATCCCTGCTATCTTACAAGGACAAATGAAGATACACATGCAATTATTCGGGCTAATCTGGACAAATCGCCGATGTATCAGGGGTTAATTCAGGGAGTCGGTCCAAGGTACTGCCCTTCAATTGAGGACAAAATAGTCAGATTTGCGTCTAATCCTTCCCATCATATTTTTATTGAACCTGAAGGATTAAATACTTATGAAGTTTATATTCAGGGGTTTTCAACAAGCCTGCCTGCATGTGTACAGGTAGAAATGATCAGGTCGCTTCCGGGCTTGGAAAACGCGCACATCATAAAACCTGCATATGCTGTCGAATATGATTATGTTCCGGCAGTACAGACAACTCATTCTCTTATGTCAAAAGATATTAAAGGACTGTTTTTCGCAGGTCAAATCAATGGAACCAGCGGGTATGAAGAAGCAGCAGCGCAGGGATTAATTGCAGGTATTAACTCTGTAAATTATCTTAATAACAGCGAACCGCTGGAACTTTCCAGAGCATCGTCATACATAGGAACATTGATTGATGATTTAGTAACAAAAGATATTCAAGAACCGTACAGAATGCTGACTTCACGTTCAGAATACCGGCTTCTGTTACGTCAGGATAATGCTGATGAAAGGCTTACTGCAATTGGATATAAAATAGGACTGATTGATGATAAGCAATATCAAAGATTTATAAAAAAGCAGGAATGTATACAAAAGGAAATTCATAGGCTGCGGGAAACAAAGCTCCCGGCAGCTGATGATGTTAATCAAATTCTTGCTGAATACGGTGAACACATTGACAGAGGGATGCGGCTTGCTGAACTTCTAAAGCGTCCGAATATTAACTATGAAATATTAAAAAAAATTGATTCAGAGACAAATAATCTAAACTTAAGCAATGATATTACAGAAGAAGCCGAAGTCTTGATTAAATATGAGGGCTATATAAAACGTCAGGAAATGCAGGTAGAATCAACAGAAAAACTTGAGAAGTACAAAATTCCGGCAAATATTGATTATTCAAAAATTAAACATATATCTACAGAATCGCGTGAAAAACTTGAAAAAATTCGTCCGCAGAACCTTGCTCAAGCCTCCAGAATTGGCGGTGTAAAGCCTGCTGATATTTCTGTGCTTATGGTTATGCTGGGAAAATAAGAGTTATTGGCGCTGAACGGGTTTTATAATCGTTAAATTCATCTTAAAAATTTGCATGTAATCACACTTTTTTTATGCTATAATAGTTTTAAGGCTTATATAATTAGCCGTTATAAAGATTTTATAAGAGATTCTGTTTAAAGGGGGATAAATGGCACAAGGGTATGACGCTAGTAATATACGTGTATTAGAGGGATTGGAAGCTGTAAGAATGCGTCCGGGCATGTACATTGGTTCAACTTCGCAAAGAGGTTTGCACCACTGTATTTATGAGATTGTTGATAACTCTATCGATGAATCTCTGGCAGGGTATTGTACGGAAATCCATGTTACGGTACACAAAGACAACAGCGTCACTGTTGAAGACAACGGGCGCGGTATCCCTGTTGATATAAAACCTGAGACAGGAAAATCAGCATTAGAAATTGTACATACAGTACTTCACGCTGGCGGAAAGTTTGGCGACGGCGGCTACAAAGTTTCTGGCGGTCTGCACGGCGTTGGCGCTTCTGTTGTAAACGCCCTTTCTGAAAAAATGGTTGTGGAAGTTTCCCGTGACGGATACGTCTGGAGGCAGACTTATTTGAGAGGCGAGCCGACTTCTCCTGTAGAAAAAATTGCCCCGACTACCAAAACCGGTACAAAATCAACTTTCTGGCTTGATCCGGAAATCTTTACCGAAACAACGGAAATCGATGTTGATATTATTGCAACACGCTTTAGAGAAATGGCATTTCTAAACAAAGGTTTGAAAATTATTCTCCATGACGAAAAAGACACCGGAAAAGATGAAACTTACCACTATGAAGGCGGTATTGCAAGTTATGTTGCATTTTTAAACCAAAACAGAACGGTTATGTTTGACGAGCCTATCTATATGGAAAAAATGGTCGACAAGATTAAAGTTGAAGTTGCAATGCAGTATACGGATTCTTATAACGAATCTATTCTTTCATTTGCAAATAACATTAACACCCATCAGGGCGGAACTCACTTAACCGGCTTCCGTAACGCAATTACACGTGTTTTGAATGATTACGCGAGAACAAATAAGATTCTTAAAGATTCAGAACAAAACCTTTCCGGCGATGACGTCAGAGAAGGCTTGACCGCAATTGTTTCCGTAAAAATTGAAAACCCTGAATTTGAAGGTCAGACAAAAGAAAAACTCGGAAATTCCGAGGTTATGCCTGCCGTTCAGGATGTTGTTAAGGAAAAATTGCAGAAGTGGCTGGAATTTAACCCTAAACTTGCAAGACTTATTATCGAAAAAACTTTGCAGGCGCAGAGAGCCAGAGAAGCTGCACGAAAAGCAAGAGAACTCACGAGAAGAAAATCCGTTCTTGAAAACTCAACCCTTCCGGGTAAGCTTGCTGACTGCTCAAACAGAGAGCCGGAAAAATGTGAAATCTACATTGTTGAGGGTGATTCAGCGGGCGGTTCTGCAAAACAGGGCAGAAACAGAATGTTTCAGGCAATTTTGCCTTTGAGAGGTAAAATTCTTAACGTTGAAAAAGCAAGATTGGATAAAATTTACGCTAACAATGAAATTCAGTCAATGGTTCAGGCGTTCGGGATTACAATAAGCAAAAACGAAGAAGAATTTAATCTTGAAAAGCTCCGTTATCATAAGATTATCATCATGACCGATGCTGATGTTGACGGCGCTCACATTAGAACACTTCTTTTAACATTCTTCTTCAGATACGCAAAACCGCTTATTGAAAACGGGTATGTCTACATTGCGCAGCCGCCTTTATTTAAGGTAACTCAAGGCAAAACTTCTGAATATCTGTATGACGAGCATGCTCTTGATAAAATGCTTAAAGAACGCGGTATTAAGTCTTTGAGCCTTTCTGATAAAACAAAAACAAAGGTTAAAACTGGGGATGAGCTTTTGACACTTTTATCAAACATGTCGACATTCTACAAATCTTACAACAACCCGATTTTGAACATTATTCCGTCGGTTGTTTTGAGAGGTCTTATCCGTTCAGAAGTTAAACCTGAGGATTTTGAAGATCAGGCTAAGATGAACGAAGTTCTTGCATATCTCAAGCACTACTTAAAAGACCATGCGGAAAATTATAATGTTGCGGAAGCTAAAAACTACGAGGTTGAATTAAAATACAATCCGGAAGTTGCAAAATACGCAATTGAACTTAAACTGTTTGAAAACGAGCACGAGTTAATCACGGCAAATATCATTAAAAGTAATGAATTTAAGCGTCTCAAAAATTCTTATCCGCTGATTCGTGACTTTTTGATAGAAGAAGAAAAAACTTTGATTCTTGAAACAGAAAACGGAGAAGTTGAGATAACTTCATTTGAGCAGCTCCAAAAACTTGTTGACGACAGAGGACAAAAAGGCTTAACTATCCAGAGATTCAAAGGTTTGGGCGAGATGATGCCTCAGCAATTGTGGGAAACTACAATGGATCCGGAAACCAGAACGCTATTGAAAGTTAACATTGAAGATGCAATGATGTGCGACCAGTTGTTTGATGTTCTTATGGGCGATAAAGTTGAGCCTAGAAGAGATTTCATTGAAGCAAATGCGGTTTATGCAACAAATATTGATACATAGGTTTATTCAATAAGTCGTCAATAAAATTTTCTTGAAAATTCATTCTGCGCAGCAGAAAGATTTTGTGCTATAATTTTGACTATGAAGAGTAAAGCTAAAAAGATATTAACCGCAACTGTTTGTTCTGTCGTAATCTTAGCGGGCGTTGCTGCAGCATCGTATTTATGGGTTCTTCCGGCTGCTGTTTCAAGCAAGTGGGTTAATAATAAAATTACAGGAGAGGCAAAAAAACTTCTCGGCGCGGAAGTTGTTATTGTAAATCCTGAATTAAAAACAGGCTTAAATCCTGATATAGCTTTCTCTATAGATAAACTGTCAATTGTAAAAAACAATCAAGAGTTATTAAATCTTACAAATCTTGATACGGAATTTTCTTTCAGTGATATTTTTAAAAAACGTCTGATTGTTAAAAAAATTCTTGCGGACAATATTTATGTAGACACGGCAGATTTATTGGCGCTTTTGCCTAAAACTGAACAAAAAAAAGAACAAAAGCCTTCTGAATTCGATTTAGATATCTATTCTGCGGTTCTTGGCGTGAAAAAATGCCTCATCACTTATAACACTCCTGATATAGGGATAAAATTTGATGCAAAGCGCATGCTGCTTGACAGAACAAAAGCTAAAAAGTATCTGCATTTTGATTTTGATTTTGAAATGGCTAAAGGCAGCGATAAAATTGTTGTCTCTGCAAATGACAAAAACAAAATTTATATGGGAAACGGCGAACTCCATGTTGACAGCTTCCCGATTGAAATTGACAAATCCAAAATTGTAATTGACGCGTTTGCCTCAAGAAAAACCGGCGCGGAGATGAATATTTCTTCAACAAACTTCAAAGCAAGAGATATTTTTAATATTTTGATTTCAAATATCATTATTCCAAACGGCAAAGAACTTCTTGCGCCAATCGGTGATGTTAACGGGAGTGTAGATTTTAACCTGCATCTTACAAAAAATAACATACGCGGAAATGTTGATGTAAACGGCGCGGATTTTAAAATTTTGTATCTTGAAAATCTGCCGGTAAAAGTTACACAAGGGCTGGTTGAGATTGGAAATTCAACAGTTACGCTCAAAGATTTTAAAGGATATTATAATAACAAAGAAAATAACAGTATTACAATGTCCGGAGAGGTTAAAGATTACTGGAAAACCTGTGATACAAAGATTGTTTCAGATATTTTTGTAAATGATGATTTCTTTAAGAATTATGTTTCCAAAATGCTGAATGCTCCGATTTCACTTGTAGGTGATGCCGGTTCAAGGCTTACACTTACTTCCAAAAACGGATCCTGTGATGTTGTATGGTATTTCCTTCTGAATGAAGGTGAAGGTTTTAAACTCGGCGAGCAGTCAATGGTTCTTGCAAATTATAAAACCTTGTTCAAAGTTGATTTGAGTGTAATTAAAAATATTCTTAAAATTAACACAATTGATTATTATATAACCGACAAGCTTCAAAAGAACATGACACCTGTTCTTGCAATCAAAGGTGACATTGACATGGCTGATAATATGAAGCTTCTGGATATAAATTTAAAAATTCCGCGTCCGCTTCCGAGTGAGTTTTTGAATTTCCTTGCAGGGCAAAAAATCTTTAGAAAAGGTTCAATTTCAGGGGATTTAAGTATTGATAACAAAGGCGAATTTCCGAAAATGGACGGTGTCATAGAGTTCAGCAAAGTCCGCATTCCGGCGCAAAGACTCTATATTGAATCCGCAAAAATCGGCGCAAAAGGCGACAAGTTAGGCGCTATTGCTGACGGAAGATTTAAACGTTCAAAATATCATTTTGACGGCTATATTGTCAATGAATTGAAATTACCGATTATAGTAAAAAGCGTCCATCTTAACGTTGATAATATTGATGTGGAAAAACTTATAGCTTCCGCAAATTCAACGCAGTCTACGCAGCAAACCGCTGAAGAAGTTCTTGTTGCGGATGAAAATACTTATCAGGAAGATGATTTGGCAGCAGAGAACGACGAAACTCCGACTTTTTCTAAAGGTCTGGTTATTGTTGAAAAATGTATCCTTAACCTGCAAAAGGGTAAATATAAGGAAGTTAATTTTGGCAATCTTTATGCAAATCTTACACTTGATAAAGACGGTGTATTGCAATTACAATCTAACAAATTTGATATTGCAGAAGGTATTTCTACCCTAAAAGTCAAAGCGGATTTGATTAAAAAGCAATATTACTTAAGATTGGGTATCAAAGATGTTAATTCTGATGTAATGGCAGCGGCAGTTCTGGGCTTGCCGAGAGAAATTTCCGGTAAGGCAAGAGGGTTAATTGAAATAACTTCTGATGAGTCTTTAAAACTAAACGGCATAATAAAATTTGATATCCAAAACGGTACGATTGAAAAAGTCGGATACGTTGAATATATTCTGAAAGTTGCGTCACTATTCAGAAATCCGATTGCAATGATTACTCCTGCAACATTCGGGGATTTAGTTAATATTCCGGATGGAAGTTTTGATGTTATTCAAGGTGATATGACATTGAAAGACAATGTTATTGAAAAAATGATGATAAAATCCAGAGCAAAACAGTTGAGTTCGTTCATTGTCGGAAGGTATGATTTAATGACAAACGATGCAACACTCAGAATTTATACAAAAATGTCAAACAAAGGCGAAGGCTTTGCAGGATTCTTGAGAAATCTGTCCCTGAACAGTCTTGCAAGCAGAATTACAACCAGCGGCAGAAATGACAGTAATTATTATGCGGCAGAACTCTCCATGCTGCCTTCTATTGACGCGGATGAAAAAGACTGTCAGGTATTTTTGACAACAGTTGACGGTGATGTGATTAACTTTAACTTCTTATCCTCACTCAAAAGAATTAAGTAAAAATTTATGATAAAAGTTTAAAATGGTTTTTATTATACTCAATTATCCCTTCTTTTTGGAGTTTGGAAAGTTCAAAACTCATTGCAGAGCGGTCTACATTAAGATAATCAGCCAGCTCCTGCCTGTTAAAATGAATTTCAAATCTGTTTGAATGTCGTTTTTGTGCTTCATTGGAAAGATATGTAAGTAATTTATCCCTGATTGTTTTTTGGGAAACATTTTCTATTTTTTGAATTAACTCAATATTTTCTTTAGAAAGAATTTGAAATAAGTTGTTAATTAAAACCTTGTGCCTTGTGCACGCATTCTGACACATAGAAGTACATTTTTCGTAACCAAGAACAAGAACAAGTGTATCTTTTATTGCAACAGCATCAATGCTCGATTCCACATCTTTAGAACCTACAAAAGACAGAGCGAGATTATCATTTTTCTCAAGTCTCGATATAATAATCCTTCTGCCCCAGTAAGAATCTTTTTCAATATTTACTTCTCCGTCAATTATAAGATATATATTAGATATTATATCCCCCTGACGAATAATCATCTCTTCTTTTTCATACTTACGAACGCGGGCATTAAAACACTCTAAAAGTCCCCGGAGTTCATTATCGTTCATTCCATGAAATACAGGTGAATTTTTTATTTGATTGTAATATTTTTCTAAACGTTCCATTATGACTTATAATATTACAACCAAAAGTTTTTTTAAACTGTTGACTTATTTCTATCCCTACCATACACTTTAAATATGATTTATTTAGATGCCGGAACAACATATTCAAAAATTATATCTGATAATAAAATTCTGGATGATTCTTACTTATCAATGATTAATAACATGAAATACTACTATGTTATTCCGTCCTCGCTTATAAAATCTCGAAAAATTATTCCTGATTATTCTTGCGGTCATATGGCAAATGCCAGTGAAAATGAGATTATAGCTCTAGCTGCCGGTGCGCAAAAAAAATCTTTAATTTTTCAAGATGGTCAGGCGACAGTATTAGATTTAGGCAGCCGCGATGCAAAATGGATAAAATTCAGGCTTGGCAAATTTCATGATATGGATTGGAATACTTCCTGTGCAAGCTCTACCGGTGCAACAGTCGAAATGCTTTTAAAATTTTATAATGTAAAAGCAGAGGATTTAAGATTTGAGAAAGAAAAGTTTTCCGTAACATGCGGAATCTTTGGCATGGAAAAAATTATGGACTCTATATCGTCAGGCGTAAGTCCGGCAGTAGCAATTTCAAAATTCGTCCACGGAATTGCTTTTAATGCCTGGAATTTCTGCAAAAAGCCGGAAAAAATATACCTTTCAGGCGGTTTTTGTGAAAACAAGTGTCTTGTAGACTCCCTGAAAAATTACTGTGAAGTTATACCTCTCGGACGTTTTGTTTTATGTGAAGGTCTTATTAAGGAATCGTCAGGAGAATAATATGCCTGTTTTGAATGTTTTAATTATTGGTGATAAAAATTCAAAATCACTTTCTCAAATAATTAACTCTAAATATCTAAACAAACTTTATACTAACTTTGAAACAGAATATTCAATAGAAATAAGTTTTAATACATTTCGCGGGCTTGCAGCTAAGTGTAAAGCTTTAAAAATTGATATAGTGTTTGTTGAATCAGAAAAGCTTATTATGCAAGGAATTATCGATGTCCTTCGCAATCACTATATAAATTGTATTGGCCTAACAACATACTGGACGAATCTTATTTTGTCTAAAAAATTTGCAAGAAATATGTGCCAAAAATATCATATTCAAGTACCGCAAATGTTTACCTATCCAAAAGAATTCCCGCTTATAGTAAATTCTGATAACGGGGCTAAAGTTGCAAATTCTGTATCTGAAATTATTAATATAAGACAGGAAATCTTCAATAACTCTCCTGAAATTGCAAAGACCGTCTTTCTGGAAGAATATATAACTGGTAAAAAGACTGTATTAACATCGCTGTTTGACGGAAAAAACCTTGTTACTTTACAGGAAGATACTATACCTGAAAAATTTATCACCGATTATAATACTAAGCTTGAAACTATGTTTGTACAGAAAAATGCAGGTTTTATCGGCTATATAAACTCTGAAATCATTTTTTCCAATAAGCACATTATAAATACCGGATTTAACCTCAATTTTCCAACGATTAAAACTGATTTACTTTTTGTTTTCAATTTAGCAATTTATCAAAAGCTGTATGAATTGCCTTTAATAAAATCTGTTTAAAGATTATTCTGCCAATAGTTTATCAGCAAGCGGAGATTCAACTTTTCCGTTAAGAGTTTTGGAAACTTTTTTGATATTATCCGCCATAGTCTGCATTTCAGGCGTCCAGACAAAATTATCCATAACGTATTTTTCGCCTTTAGAAAAATCACCCTTCATTTGAACCTGAATAATTTCTTCGAGCATTTTTCTTGCCGTAGGAACCATTTTGTCTATATTAACGTTCAGAATTCCGTCAGGTGTAATTTCCATTGCGCCTTCTTTGATGAAATAATAATTCTGCATAACCGAGCGGACTCTATGTGCCTGACTCAAAGTAGGTTTTGATGTCATCATATTGTCAGCCGCGTACGTTACAATAATCTGATTTCTCTGCTCAGGCGTGTACATGCCGGCTTCAGTTAAGATATCAAGCATTGCAAGAGAGACCATATCGGCTTTATTTTCTTCAATAATTGATTTATATTTGCCTAATCCTTCCGTACCGGATTTTGGACCTAAAGAATGTCCGTTTTCGTGTCCGACGGTGAACCAGTGGTCTGCTTCGTCATTGTAGTATTTATGCAAATCCGGGTTGAGTGTCGCATTCAACCTCTTTCTCATTTTTTCTCTTGCGTCATCGGAAGTTATCAAACGGATTTGCCTGTGGTAAACATTTCTTCTTCCGCCGTCTAATTCTTTTATAGACAATTTATCGTCATTCGGAAGGTTTTCAGCAAGAGTAATGCCCGCTCTAAATTCTCCTACATCACCTGTTACCGCAACTAAATCCGCATCAACCATTGTCTGCTTGGAATCCTTGCTGTCAGGGGTGATGTTCTGGATATAATCGTCTTTAAACGGCATATTTTGAGCCATAAGAGGAAGAAATCTTTTTACATTCAAAATAGCTTCCGTTCCTTTTTTATTAATAATTCCGACTCTGCCGCCGAGAAAATCCTTAGCAACCGGTACGATTCCGTTTTCATCAAGAAGTTTTTTAAGTTCCGGATTTTCTACAACGGTTTCAGTTAATTCATCAGAATAATTTTCTCTTGTGATGGTAAATTCCAGAGGCGTGTCCTGAAGAGTTGCCCATTTTTTATCAGCGTAAGCATCGAGCATCGGGTCGGCTGTTCTAAGCGCTTTTGCCTGCAAAATTAAAAACTCGTTAAAATCTGCATTCGTAGAAGTCTCGGCAGCTTTTTCAAGTTCTGACGCCATATATGCAAAATCGTCTTTGAATTTATCAACATAATCGGTTGCAACAAGTTCATTCCCGACTCTTTCAACTACAGAACGCTGGTTAAGGATTTTTGCAACATCATCGACTTTGCCGTTTTTGAGCATATTAATTAAAATCTGATGAAATTCTTCTTTTTCTAAATCCTGCGGATAAACACCTTTGCCCGGTCTTTCCGAAACGCCTTTAGCCAGTTCAATCATATTGCTTTCTCTATCAAGAGAGCAGACGCCTTTTTGCGCGTCGAAAAGAATTTTTGTTAACTCTGCTTTTTTATTTCCTTTAGCAATTTCAGATTCAAGATATTCCTTGAAAGGTAAATTATTAGGGTTATCAAGCTGCATGTTTACTTTATCCAACACTGCAGCAGCCTTAACAAGGTGCTTCAAAGCTTCTTTGTCTCCCTCGGAAAGTTCCAGATACTCAGGAGCGTCGACTGCAAGCATTTTTTTGGTAGTCAGATAATCTTTGTGTGTTCTTTTTTCCAATTCTTCCATTGAAAGATTCAGTTTATAATCTTTTTTTCCAATGTTAACGTTATTAATCATACTCATTTTGTCAAGCTCCTTTATCAAATTATCAGAGTCAGAATAAACCTGGCTTTGCTTTTTTTCAGACTTTGAATTTCTTAAATTTACATTAAATATATTATTTACTGGATTTATTTGCATAATATACCGCTGCTACTTATTTACAAACTTTATTATAAAACAAAATTATGTTCCTGTACATTATAATAGCAAGTAATTTCAATTTAATGTATAATGAAAAGAGGAGGGTCAGCTAATGGAAATTAAATATTTAGGACATAGCGCATTTGAATTAGAAACAACAGGTAAGAAAATTTTGATTGATCCCTTTCTTGTATGTGTACCTGATTATAAACCTGAAAATATATATGATATTTTTGTAACACATGCACATGGTGATCATCTAGGAAGTGCAATTGATATTTCAAAAAAAACTGGCGCACCGATTACTGCAATTTTTGAATTAGCTAATTATTGTAAGAAGAATGGTGCAAGGGTGAATGATATCGGGCTTGGCGCCTGGTGTGAATACAGTTGGGGCAGAACAGTTGCAGTACCTGCATTTCATTCAAGCTCAACTCCTGACGGAAATTATGGCGGTGCTCCATGCGGGTATATTTTTGAAATTGAAGGAAAAACAATCTATCATGCAGGGGATACTGGGCTAAACACAGAAATGAAAATGATAGGAGAAATTTACCAGCCTGATATTGCAATGCTTCCTATAGGAGGTAAATATACAATGGATATCGAACATGCAGTTAAAGCTGCAGAATGGCTCAGAGCAAGTGAAATAATCCCGATGCATTATAATACATTTGATGCAATAAGTGTAGACATAGATGAATTTGAACGTCAGATTCGTGAAATAGGCAAACTTCCGAGAATCATGCCTGTAGAAAAATAAAATAAACGCTATTACAAATTTTGTAATAGCGTTTATTTTCTATTTTCTTACAATTCTTATTGCGCTGTCCGGACAGGTCATTTCACATTGACCGCACGCTATGCAGATTTCCGGATCCGGAGCAACTGCGGGTGTCTGGTACAAACCGACTTCTTTTGACCATTGAAGGCAGTTTTTGCCGGCTTTGTTCATCGGGCATTTAGCTATACAGAGCCCGCAGCCTTTACAAAGGTCTGTATATACATAATAATCAGCCTTGCCCTTGCCGACACCTTCTATTTTATATCCTTTGTATTGTTGTTCTGTCATTGTTTTATCCTTTCATTTGTTAGTGAATAGTGAGGAGTGAATAGTGAATAGAAATTTATTTTATTTAATAGACAATTACATTAATATATCCGGTGAAAAAAATCATATTTTAAAATTCTATTCACCAGTCACTATTCACCAGTCACTAATCTAAGCCATCGCTCTGTCTTTAACAAGCCCCATTCCCATCTCAAGAGCCTTGTAGTTCAACTCTCTTAATTCCGGTTTTGCTGCAAATTTCTTGCCTAGAGCCTGTTCCATTGCGTTTTTAATATCACTCAATTCCAGCACGTGAGTAGCTTCAAGCAGCACGCCCAAAATTATGATATTGAAAACTCTTGCGCTTAACTGTTCGTTTGCAATCTTATTAGCGTCAACGCCTATTATTTCCTTGCATTTAATCTCAGGTTTCTTTGTGCAGACAGAAGTATCGTAAACAACAACAGAATTTTCATCAACATAAGTTGAACATCTGTCAATGGCTCTGTCTGAGAGCATTATAATAATGTCGCCTTTGGCAAATCTCGGCTCTCCGATGGTTTCATCAGCAATCTGGCAGAAAGCAATCGAAACGCCGCCTCTTTGTTCAACACCGAAGTTCGGAATATACAGAACCTGTTTACCTGCTTCATATCCTGCTTCTACAAGTATTTTAGCAACAGATTGAACGCCCTGCCCGCCTTCTCCGGCTAATACTATTTTTGTTCTTGACATATTACACCCCCTCCGGAACTAAGAATTCCTTAACTTCAAAAAATTCTTCCATCTGAGCCAGTCTGCCGAAAGTATCGACATTATTTGTCCTCCAGTTAAGAGGGCAGATTGAAAGAACTTCCACAAAAGAGAATCCGCCGTTTTCTACGTTTTTGAGCGCTTTGACAAAAGTTTGTTTCAATTTCATCATATTTGAAACAGAAGAGCGGGCAACGAAAGACTTTTGCGGGTCGGCAATCGCTGCAACCATCTCGGCTGCTTTTGCCGGCTTACCTGTTACAGAGCAGTCTCTTCCGTAAGGCGTTGTCTCGGTTTTTTGCCCCGGCATTGTTGTAGGTGACATTTGACCGCCCGTCATACCGTAGTTTGTATTGTTTACAACAATTATAAGCATTCTTTCGCCTCTGACCGTTGCGTTAACAAGGTGTTGTGCGCCGATTGCAAGACCGCCGCCGTCACCCATATAGGCAATACCGATTGCTTCAGGATTTGCTCTTGTAAACCCGTAAATAACAGGGGTTGTTCTTCCGTGGTGGGTCTGGACAGTGTCTAAATCCATATAGTTCCATGCAAGCAAAGAACATCCTATATCACATCCGAAAACTGTTTTTTGTTTAATACCAAGTTCGTCCACTGCTTTAGCCAGTGCTTTTAAGGTTATACCGTGACCGCAGCCCGGGCAAAACTTGCTTGCTCCGACTTCCGCATTCTGCGCATCAGGCAGATTCGGCGGCATTGTTAATATTTCTGACATTATTTAATTCTCCTTTTTTTGAGTTTAGTAGTTGTGAAGAAGTTATAAAGATTTCTTTAGCGTTAGCAAATTTATTTTCTTCTAAACTTCTCAACTTCTAAACTCCTAAACTTTCTCACACTGCTGCAGCCGCCATCGACTCGACTTTGTTTACGATATCGTCGCCGGTTACGCCGACACCCATTTTGAAGAGTGTTGAATACGGTGTATTTAAGCCGTAGAGTTTTTCAAGAACCATTTGTGCAAGCTGTCCGTTTGCAGATTCCGTAAACAGAATCTGTTTTGCTCTGGAAACAGCTGCTCTTAAAGGTTTAACCGCAAGCGGTCTGATTGTAATAGGTCTGAATAAGCCGGCTTTAATTCCTTTTTCTCTCAACTCATCAATAGCCGTTCTTGCAGAACGTGCAACAATACCGTGAGCAATTACAAGAATTTCCGCATCTTCAGCTTTGTATTCTTCCCATTCCTGAACTTCTTCGGACATTTTTTCGTAATCCGCTTTGTATCCTTCAAGAACCTCCATCAACTCTTCTTCCATGTTGTAAGTGTTTCTTAAATGTGCGGATTTTCTGTCAACTCCGATTTGACCTTCCGCTAATAGGGCTTTAGCCGTCGGAACCATAGTTATACCGCGTGAAGCCGGATCATAAAGAACAACCGGTTCTCTCATCTTACCCTGATAACCGTCAGCGAGAACGTAAGTCGGGAATCTGTACTTCCAGGCGGTATTAAAAGCTTTAATCATATAATCATACAAGTCCTGATGACCGGCTGTAGAATATACAATTCTAAATCCTTCGCCGTTTCCGCCGAAACAGGTAAGTCTTGTTTCCTGCTGGGCATAAATTACTGTTGCGGTAGACGGTCCGCCTCTTTGCATAACAGCACACACAAACGGAATTCTCATCATCTCTGCCATTGATTGCGCATCCTGCATGATAACATTACCCGGACCTGCAGTTGCAGTAAAAGCTCTTTTGCCTGCCAAAATACCGCCGATTGTTGAAAATCCGGCAGAAATTTCATCTTCTGTCTGCAAAAATCCCGCACCGGTTTTCGGAAGCAATTTACACCATGTGTGCATAATTTCATTCTGCGGTGTAATCGGATATCCGTACATAAACTCGGCTTCTGCGGAATTGGCAGCGTATGCAAGCACCTCATTTCCGGTGAGGAACATCTTTGTGTCCTCTTTGATAAGTTTGTTTACCATACTAATAACCTTCCATTATTAAAAATCTACAAGAATATTTTACTACAATTTTCTATTTAATAAAAGAAATATTTTCGGTGTATAATATTACCGGAGGGAAAATGAGAGTTGTAGAAGTTTATGCTGGAGCATATGCAAGCGGGAAATCAGAAACATCAATCAATCGAGCAAGACAATATGCAGTTATGCATAAAACAGTAACACTTGTAGATTTGGATACGGTAGAGCCTGCGTATACACTGCGTCCTATTGCAAAAGAATTAAAACAAGCAGGAATTAATGTTATTACCCAGCCGGATAATTTCGGATTAGGTGAAGCTGCAAGTTATGTAACTTCTGCTCAGATAAATTGTTTATCCGAAAAAGGTGATATTATAATTGATGTTGGTTACGGCGCCGGCGGACTTGATATTCTGGATATTGTTAATAATATTGAAAAAGAACAAAATATAAAAATATATCTTGTTGTTAATACCGCAAAATATGAAACTTCAACCATTGAAAACATCATAGAATACGTTGATTTTGCAAAGGGTTCTAAAAAACAATACACTTTTTCAGGAGTTATTTCTAACACCCATTTTGGAGATGAAACAACAAAGGAAGATATAATAAACGGTTATTATAAATTAAAAGAAGCTTGCAAACAAATAGAACTTCCGATTCGTGCAATAGGAGTTGATGAAAAATTGGCAGGAGAATTTGGCATGAAATATGACGGAATTGAAATTTGGCTTTATAAAAGAATGATGCCTAAGGCTTTCTGGTAAACTTTTATTTTTTCTTAGAGAAAAAATCTTTGATTTTGTTATACCCCTGAATTCCTAATTCTTTTGCTTTATGACAGATATTATAGCAAGGTTCGGTAATTTTATTTGATTTATTTAAAATGTTTTTAAATTTTTTGTTTTTAATTGCACCGCTAAGATTTGCTTTATGAGCTAAACCAATACCGCCAATTAAAACAGCTATTCCGGTAATTGTTTTGAGAAGCGTTGCGGTAAATGAAGATTCTTCCTTATGCCCTCTAAAACTTACATTATCATACCGCGGAGATATATTCTGAATGGTTTCTTTGCGCGTTGTATTAAGATTGCGTTTCCCTACACTTCCGGCAGTTTCGCTCCCGTAAAATGAAACATAATTCATAAAAACCTCCTTATAGTTTTACACACTTCTATATAATGTAAAACATTTTGCAGGCAAAACTTGCTATTTTGTTAAGAAATATTACAAAATACTGCGGCGTTTATCTGAAAGTTGTTTTTGAATGCAGCGTTGCGAAATAATATCACGGTCATGCTCTGATAAATTAATATAATAAAATGATGCTTTTAAAATATCATCTTCTTTATCAATGCGAACATATTTTGCTTTTGTTTTAACATTTCTTTGGGGAAATAGTATGTTTATCATAACATTTTCGGGAATTTCTATTTCTTTATCCAGACATAACCTGATTCCGTTTGCAGATATATCATAGACTTTGCAGGCCAGGACTGTTCCGCTAAAGCTCAAGATAGCATCTTCGGACATCTTTACTCTGAAATACTCTCTGTTTTGTGAGTATTGAATTTCCTGCGGAGTTTTGAGCGTAAAGTATATAAATGGTTCCCTGTTTTCAACTGATTTTAATGTGGTAATAGTAGTATAAATACCGTTATTACAAGCAAAGCTTACAGAAACTTCCTGCGGGGCAGGTATTGCTAAAAATTTTTCAGATTTGATACAGGCAAAAATTTCTCTTGCATTAAGCTGTTTTATAGCGGCTTTTGTACAATGACCTATATCATTTTTGTCATTATAAATAATTTTTATGTAATTTATACTTTCTAAATTTAAATCAAATTTCATTTTATCCTTTTATAACTGGTGTTTTCTAATTTATATTCGCCAATCTTTTTGCCTTTGTCACTATATTGGACAATCGTACCGTCTTTTTTCTTTTTAAATGTTCCAACCGGAGGATTTTTCATTCTGTTTACAGGTATATATTTCTTTGTCTGAGACATTTGAGCAATTGCAGGCAGAGAATAGCAAAATATTATTAAAGCAGATACAAACTTTTTCATATAAAGTATTATACCATATTTTTATAGTATAATCACTTTTATGAAAGGCGTAATTTTTGATTTTAATGGAACTCTTTATTGGGACTCGCAGCTTCATTATGATGCTTGGATTGAGTACTCCAGAATTTTACGCGGAACTCCTTTTACAAAAGAAGAGATGCGGGATAAGATGTTCGGGCACACGAATGAGGATATTATTGAATATGCTATAGGAATGAAACCTGAACCGGAAATGGTTAAAAAGTATGCAAGTGAAAAAGAAGAGCTGTACAGAAAAAGATGTTTACAGGATCGTAAAAATTTTAAACTTGCGCCAGGAGCTGTAGAATTTCTGGACTTTTTGAAAGCAAAAAACATTCCAAGAACCATTGCGACCATGTCTGAACGGGATAATGTAGAGTTTTATATAAAAGAATTCCGTCTGGAAAATTGGTTTGATATAGATAAAATTGTTTACTCGGATGGCAAAATACCGGGAAAACCTGCGCCTGATATATTTATTATAGCTGCAAAAAAAATAGGACTAGAACCAAAAGATTGTATTGTATTTGAAGATGCAATTGCAGGTATCAATGCTGCTAAAGCGGCAGGAATCGGCAAAATAATTGCAGTTGATTCTCTTGAACCTGTTGAATTTTATCAGAATATAAAAGGTCTGGCCGGAATTATTAAAGATTTTAAAAATATTGATAAAAACATTTTTGCAGAGCTTGTATTAAATTAAAAAATTTTATTCCATATCCATTTAATTCCCTGTCCGATACCTCTAAGTATACCCGGAACCATCATCCCCGCTGCGAATCCAAGACCGGCTCCTGCACCAAAAGCTATCGGATTGCCGCATACCGGATTGAATCCAAATCCGAAACATCCGGGGCTGAATCCGCCAAAGCCGCAGCATCTGCCGAATGAGCTATAACTGCTGCTATGAATACTTATTGAATGCCCGCAAGAATTTATAAAAGTATTTGAAATAGTGCCGAATCCCATTTTAATATCCCTTTTATATATAATAAGTTTTTTTGCAATTCAAAATTGCCATTATAGTGCTATGATTGTTACAAAATTTAATTATGCATAATAGTATTAACAAAAAAAAGAGTCTTAATGACTCTGAAAACTTTAATGTGTGAAGTGTAGTGTATAAAAAGTTAAATTAATTAATATCCATATATAATAAGTATTTTTTTTAGTAATAATTGATATAAAATTATAAATATTTAACAATTCTTAATGATTAATTCAAGAAACAGTCTTAAATTAGTCCAGGAAGAAACAAACTTATAAGCAGGTATAACTCAAACCCCTGTCCGAGATTTTCGAACAGGGGCAGTTTGTTCATTTCCATAGGGGTATATATGTAATACGGAAATAAATTCTAACTTATTTTTCGTACTGATAAAGTGTGGGAAAGAGGTATGCCGCCTTGAACAGCAGGTTTGTTTACCACCTTGCCGTTTATATACATTACAGTAGAGCCGCCGCCATCAAGATTCATTGCATTTACACATCCGAGTTCTTTCATCAGGTTTGCAAGTTCTATTAATGTTAAACCTATTGATGCGCCTTCTCTTCCGTCCGCAGTTAACATAATTAAATGATTGTCTCTGGTATATCCGATTGCAGTTCTGGGATTTCTACCGCCTATTGAGGCTAATTTTTGAGCAGTCATATCGACATAAATATCGCCGTTTTTAACAAGATAAGGGCCTCCGCTGATTATGTGGTTTACCTCCTCCCACTCCGGATTAAGTTTTATATCTAATTTGAATTTATTAGCACCTTCAATCTTATCCAGTTTGCTTTTTGGACCAACTATAACATAACCGTCCTCCGGTATTTTATTTCTTCCATACGATGCTCGTACAAATTTTCCGCCTGAGACTACTATTTGCTTACCATACTTTGGAGAAGGCGGAGAATATTCACCCCAATCCGGCGTATATATAATTGTATGGACTGACAACATTCTAGGCTGATTGACATTATCAATTTTAACACCCCCTTTATTGGTTTTTATCTCTGCTTTTAATTGAACTCTTGCCATATCAAATCCGTTATCAAAAATTCCCATTGCCACTCTGTCATAGATAGGACCGGTATAAACTTTTTTGTTTATCATGAGTGTTCCGAGCGGAACTCCTGTCTGAGGTTTGAAGTATCCTCCGTTTATTGCAACGATTGCATTATCTCTCTGCGCAATATTTGAAATTTTGTTTTTAGACGCCAGCTTTTCTGATGCAATAGAAGGTTCAACTGTTAATCCTTGGTTAACCCCGAGCGACAATTCTACTATATTAATTCTGACGGGTTTGTTTTTATAAAATCGGATCATTCTGACATGTTTTACGCCTTTCTCAACTTCTGTAACTTCAAGACCGTTGTATTTTTCTGAAATTTCTTTTTCAAAAACAGTACTCTCGTGGATTTGCCGTTCCTGAATGTAATTTAAACCCGGAGACACGCCGGTTAAATTTCCTATGTCTTTGGCTGATAATAAAGTGTTTTGACTCAGAAACAGGCATAAGGCAATACCTATACCTGCCGCGCTTGTTGCAGCTTTCTCAAATTGGGGTCGTTGTAATAATATTGTATCCATTGCTCTCACCATATTGTCTTAAGTAACAGATACCTTTTTTATTAAGGAGTGGTGTGGGGCTGTAACACTCCGAGGGGGATAAACATATTTCCGTGCAATTCTGTAATAAATAATAAAATACTTATTATTTACACCCCCTATTCAATTTTCACATCCGAAAAGATTAACTCTTCAGAATGCATTTCGAGAACTTATTCAATCCTCTACTATTATTATAGCATACACTTAATCGGGTTACAAGTGGCTGTATTGCAAAAATAGTAATACTTTATGGTGATTTTTAAATCGTATAAAATACACTTAATATAGATTTACAAAAAATTTTATTTACTTTTTATAAATGTAAAAAATATTATCTAAAATTTTGCAAGATGTATATTTGGAAATATCAGTAAATCTAAAAATGATATATTAATCATTCTTAAAGATTAATAAAATTTTATAATGTAAATTTTTGTAAACAAAAGGGTTGAAAAATTCTACATTATACCCTTATAAACTTGACTCATTATTTTGATGTTGTACGATGGAATAACATGCTAGTATATGGGATAATTATGTCCGAAATAAAAGTAGAACAAAAATAATAAATTTTTTATATAGTACATCATTAGAATAGATGAGGTGAATTAATGTCGACAGAATATGCAAAAAGAGTAACTCCAATGGGTATACCTAATACTCGTTTGGATGATTTACCGGATTTAATTGACGTGCAGAAAAAATCATTTGAATGGTTTTTAAAAGAAGGTTTAAAAGAAGAGTTATTGGCTTTTTCTCCTGTAAAAGATTATACAGGCAGATTAGAACTTCACTTCCTTCCTAACTACACGTTTGATAATGCAAAATATACGGTTGAAGAAGCCCGCATTCACGATGCAACTTATGCAAAACAGCTTCGTGTAATGGTAAGACTTGTTAACCGTGACAGCGGTGAAATCAAAGAACAGGAAGTCTATATCGGTGATATTCCTACAATGACTGATAAAGGTACATTTATCGTTAACGGTGCAGAACGTGTAATCGTTTCACAAATTGTTCGTTCCCCTGGCGTTTACTTCAAGAGAGAAATCTCTCCTACAGGTAAGAGACTTTATAACGCTACAATGATTCCTAACCGCGGGGCATGGTTAAAGATTGAAACGGATTCTAACGATATTATTTACGTTAAGATTGATAAAAACAGAAAAATCCTTGCTACAACTCTGTTGAAGGCAATGGGTATTACAGTATCAGAGATGGAATCTTTGTTCACTCACTTTGAATTTTTAAAGAAAACATTAGATAAAGATACAACAGAAACTACAGATGATGCTTTAATCGACTTATACAAGAAATTAAGACCGGGAGATCCGGCTTCTGCTCAAGGCGGACGCCAGATTCTTGAATCAAGATTCTTTGATGAAAAGAAATACGATATCGGTCGTGTAGGTCGTTATAAATTGAATAAGAAATTAAACCTGAATATCTCTAAAAACCAGAGAACTCTTACTGTTCAGGATATTGTAGCATCTATTGAATACTTGATTAACCTGACTTATGACGAAGGTTCTTTAGATGATATTGACCACTTAGGAAACAGAAGAATCCGTTCAGTAGGCGAACTTCTTCAAAACCAGTTCAGAGTAGGTTTATCAAGAATCGAAAGAATTGTTAAAGAAAGAATGACCCTTCAGGATTCTGAAACATTAACTCCGTTGAACTTGTTGAATACAAAACCGTTGGTTGCTTCATTGAAAGAATTTTTCGGATCTTCTCAGTTATCACAGTTCATGGACCAGATTAACCCGCTTGCTGAATTAACTCACAAGAGACGTATTTCAGCTTTAGGACCCGGCGGTTTGCAGAGAGAAAGAGCCGGATTTGCGGTTCGTGATATTCACCCTTCCCACTACGGACGTATTTGTCCTATTGAAACTCCGGAAGGTCCGAACGCAGGTTTGATAGGTTCACTTGCAACTCACGCAAGAGTTAATGAATACGGCTTTATTGAATCTCCGTTCTTTGTTGTAAAAGACGGCAAGGT
>CALUSN010000014.1 GCA_944323435.1 Candidatus Gastranaerophilales bacterium
AAGGTTTGTAAAATTTTGTTTAAATAAGGCAATTTTTCAAAAGAAAAATACTTTATATAAATGTAAGGGATAAATAAGTAAGATAAATGATTAAAACTAAACAATGAGTCTTAAGAAAAATAATTCTAAAGCTCAAAAAACAAGTTTCTTTTTATACTCTCTCTTAATATCCTCGTGTTTATTTAATGTTTGCCATTGTCTCAACGGCAAACTTTTCTTTTATATCAATAGTTTTAGGGATACCATACAAATAACTAAAACTATTGATTTTTTCTTTTTACCACACTTTTTACCGCACTTGATTTACAAAATTTCTTATTGGGTCAAAGAACTATATACAGCATAAGTTTTGTTCATAGACTAATTATAACTTGCCACACCGGTAAGATCCCGAAAGGGGTAAATGAAGTTCGGAGACTTAATAAAATCTACTCCGTTTGGTGTAAAAAGTTTGGGATGACAGCACGCTTATAGTTAACACGTAAATTTAAAAGGAGGTTTTTATGAAAATTAGAAAACATGCATAAAAAGAGCCTGAAGGCTCTTTTTATGTAATGGTGGGCGTTACAAGACTTGAACTTGTGACCCTCTGAATGTCGTTCAGATGCGCTACCAACTGCGCCAAACGCCCTTATTATTGAAAGGCTGCTGGTTCAGATGCTACCTCTCGGAAAACGTGACATTTAGTCACCTTTTCCTCGGCAGAGTCAACTGCGCCAAACGCCCTTAATCTTATTATCTCATAAAGGAAACTAAAATCAATATATAAAAGGCGGCTGCTTTTAGCAGCCGCCTTTTCTTATAATATTTATAATGAATTTCTGTATATCTCTTCTACAGCTTCTTTTGTCGCTTTAGTTGGTGCAATTGCGAGCAATCCGTCAAGAGACGGGGTTGTAAATGCTAGATTTACAAGATTTGGAATATCATTTTCTGTAAATCCTTCATCTTTTAGCTTAGAAGGAACTCCAACCGATTTTAGCCATTCGTAGATTCCTTTAGCAGCCGCATCTGCACTGTCAATTTTTCCGGTGATTGGTTCAAGTATATATTTTAATGTCTCTTGTTTTACTGCATATATATTTTTAACAACAGCCGGCAGAAGCATTGCTAAGCCAAGTCCATGTGATAATTCAGGTTTCACTGCGCTTAATGGATGTTCAAGAGCATGTGTGTAATGCAATAAACCGTTATCAAAGCATACACCGCCGAGCATAGCTGCGTATGCCAGATAATATCTTGCTTCTAAATCTTCAGCATTTTCAATTGCTTTTGGCAGGTATTGCGCAACAAGAGTTATTACCTCTCTTGCTAATGTTACTGCATAAGGCGAAGCAACTGTTGATGTAGAGGCTTCTACAACATGGTTAACCGCATCTATTGATACGTATCTTGTCTGTTTTGGTGATAGTTTTATCATTAAAGCCGGATCATCAATTGCGTAAACCGGATATATGCAATCATAGGCAATTGCAGGTTTATATTCTTTTTCAGGAATTGTAACAACGGCAAATCTATTAGTCTCGGTACCGGTTCCGTGTGTCAAATTTATTGCAACAATAGGCGCTGCTTCTTTCGGGGTAAATGTAAATTCATAAATGTCATTTGCCGTTTTATCCGGATATTTCAGTAATATTGCAACAGATTTGCCGGCATCTGTTGGAGAGCCGCCACCAATTGCAATAACAGCTTTAGCCCCAAAATCTTTTGCAATCTTTGCAGCTTCATTTACTGCTGTTGTTGTCGGGTTTGGAGTAACGCCGTCATAATTTATGTATTCAATACTGTTATCAATAAGCGCTTTTTCTACTACAGCCCAGGCGCCCGTTGCCTTATACGCGTTTCTTCCGCTCATGACAATAACTTTATCAAGTCCTTTTGACTTAAAATCTTTTGCAATGTCCTGAATTTTGTTGATTGCGCCGCAACCAAAATAAACACAAGTTCTAGTACGGATTTCACGAATGTCATTAATATTAATATCCTTTTCCCACATATGCTATCTCCTTTCTTAAACACTACATAGAAATTATATAGCATTAAGATTAAATGTAAAGTTTTATTAACAAGAATGTAAATAACAATTATATGCTAAAATCAATATATGGATGATTTTAAACATTATACGGTAATGCTTAATGAGGCCGTTGATGCTCTGGAATGCAAATCAGGAAAAATATACGTTGATTGCACTCTAGGTGGCGGCGGTCATAGTGAGCTTATATTAAGAAGAATATCTCCGGATGGAAAATTAATAGCTTTTGATATCGATGACGAGGCTATAGTGCATTCTAAAGAACGTCTGAAAAACTACAAAAATTTGACCATTGTTAAATCTTCTTATACAAATATCAAAGAAGAATTGTACAAACTCGGTATAGAAAAAATTACAGGCGGTGTTATATTGGATCTGGGGGCATCGTATCATCAGCTCACAAAGCCGGAAAGGGGATTTTCATTCTCAAAAGACGCCCCTCTGGACATGAGATTTGATATGGAAAGTGATTTTTCAGCGTATGATGTTGTTAATAGTTATTCAGAGCAAGAGTTAGTGAGAATATTTAGTGAGTATGGAGAAGAGCATTTTTCAAAAAGAATTGCAAAAAAGATTGTTGAAACTAGAAGAACTAAGCCGATTAGAACAACAAAAGAACTTTGTGATATCATTATCTCTGCGACTCCTAGGGTTAAGTCTCGCATACACCCTGCTACAAGAGTGTTTCAGGCTGTTCGGATAGAAGTTAATAATGAGTTAAAAAATGTAAATTTTGTACTCCATGATATATTGGATTTATTAGACAAAGATGGTATAATTGCTGTGATAAGTTTTCATTCTTTGGAGGACAGAATTGTAAAACAATTCTTCAAATTTGAAAGCCAGAAGTGCAGATGCAATGATATAATTTGCAATTGCCCGCCGCCTAAAATTGAATTAGTTAATAAAAAACCAATTATGGCGAGTGAAAAGGAGATTTCGGAGAATCCGCCGTCACGAAGCGCAAAATTAAGAGTTGCGAGGGCTATTCGGTAGGCTGGTATTCGGGAGAGGAGTATATATTTTGGTTTCAGCTTTAAAAATCAGCAACAAGTCTGGGTTAGATAGTTTTATAAAGAAGTTTTCAGGAGAATATAAAAAAGAATATCTATCAGAAGAAAAAAAATCTTTTGTGGATAAATCTGTTCAAAATTTAGCTGTTAATAGTATAATAGAAGGGTACTTTCCAAAGGAAAATCTGGTTAAAGATATGGCAATAAAAAGAGTTAATAAGATGTTATGCGTCATACTCAGCTTGCTTATAGGGGTTGTAATAGTAAGCTATTATTTTGTTATATCTTGTGAGATGAAATTAAATGATTTAAGCAGGCAGACAATAATTTTGAATAATGAAAATGAAGAGCTTCAAAATAAGCTAGATACGTTAAAATCATTTAATAATGTAGATAAAACGTTACAGGAAAATAACATGCTTCAGCGTGCCGGTCAGGTAATTGAAACTCCAGAGATAACTGTCGATAAAACCGCTGCAGCTAAACATTCCGCAAAAAAGAAAATTTTTAATTATGCTATAGGATTTTAATTTATGTTAAAAATTGTGTGCGGCGCTGGAAATGAAGATTGTGAAAGCGTTAAACGTTTAGTTTATGTATATGCAAAAGCCGGATGTGAGTATTTTGATATTTCGGCAAGAAGCGATGTGCTCGATGCGGCGAAAGAAGCTGCAAGACTAGCCGGTTTAGCATCTGCACATTTTTGCGTAAGTATTGGTATAAAAGGCGATCCGCATATTACAAAAGCTAAAATTAAAGAAAGCGTCTGTATAAAATGCGGGAAGTGTTTGAGAAACTGTCCGAATGATGCTATTTATCCTTCAATAAAGGTCAATGATAAGAGGTGTGTTGGCTGCGGAACTTGCGCTAAAGTTTGCCCTACAGGTGCTATGACAATGTATGAAAAAGATGTTAACGTGGAAGAAATACTTCCTTATATGGTTGAAAACGGGGTCGAAATACTTGAATTGCATGTTATGGGACAGGACAGACAGGATATGGATTACAAATGGAATGTAATTAATGAGTGTAACCCTAAATATGCTTCAATTTGTGTAGATAGAGAATATTTCGGAAATAAAGAAGCTATAAGCCGTATAAGAAGTATGATAGCGCATAGGAAGCCTTATACAACCATTGTTCAGGCCGACGGAATTCCTATGAGCGGGTCGGACGATACTTATAAGACAACTCTGCAGGCGGTTGCTATGGCTGAAATTATTCAGAATGCAAATTTGCCGGTTCATATAGTTCTTTCAGGAGGTACAAATTCAAAGACTGCAGAACTTGCAAAATTGTGCGGAATCAATTACTGGGGAATTGCAATAGGCTCGTGGGCAAGAAGAATTGTTAAACAATATATTTATACCGATGATTTCTGGAATAATATGGAAGCTCAGGCAAAAGCTATTGAAGCGGCAAAAGAACTTGTTAAATCTTCTGTCTGACGATTTTTTGTATTGCTAAATGAAAATCTTCTTTACTTATTGCGATTTTTTGTAAATCTGCATAACCGAAGGTTTTATTGTCCATTTTTTCAAACATACCCAATCTTTCGAGAGCATAAAAATAGGCATCTGTTACCATCTCGGCAACATCAGAGCCGTTGAATTTATGCGAAGACATCATTCTTGCAAGTTCATCTGCCGAAACTTCGTCCAATATAGGCTTATTTTTTGCATGTATATTAAATATTTGTTTTAACCCTTTTTCGTCAGGCAGCGGAACTTCCAGATGCAAGCCGAATCTGCCGGAGGCAATCAGAGCCGGATCCAGCAAGTCTTTACGGTTAGTTGCAGCAACAATGAATGCCGGCACTTTAGTTTTCTCTAAGTCACTCATGCAGCCGAGAAGCTGGTTAACCATAGGGTCGTCAAATCTCGCATTTGATGAGCCGTCTCGCTTTTTCGCGATAGAATCAATTTCATCAATAAATGTAATCGACGGTGCTTCTGCAACTGCTTTTTTAAATACTTCTCTTATTGAAGCTTCGGATGCGCCAACAGTTCCGGATTTTAGTTCATTTGCGTTAATTTCTCTATACTTTGCTCCCGCTTCATTTGATAAAGCTTTCCCGAGAAGAGTTTTCCCGCACCTTGGCGGTCCCCAGAGAAGAATCCCTTTATTAAGTCTGATATTTTCAAACACCTGAGGGTAATTAATAGGTCTTACTACATATTTTTTAAGAATTTCTATTACATTATCCAATCCGCCAATGTCATTAAAATAGAAACCGCTTTTATTCCAGAAACCCGGCTTCTTTTGATCCTTAAGAGCTGTAATTGTGGTTTTATTAAAATCGCTATAGTTTGTCAGATAGTTTACCTTTAAGTATTTCTCCGCATTTGAAGTTCCACTTTGATTCGGGGGCGTAAATACAAAAGTATTCTTTTCTGAGTAAAAAAGTTCGCCTGTGTCTATAGCATAGCCGTCTTTTAATAATTTTTTGTCACCGGAAGAGAGCTTATTTTTGGCATCAAAACTATCTTTCGGATTCGCAACTAACATTCTTTTTAAATCATGATCTGCAAGTGATAAAATATAATATTCTCTGCCTTTTTTGAATATTGCAAAGTTAGAAGCTAATTCATCCCGATTTTTCAATTCACCTTTTTTAACCAGAAGTGTATATTTTTTCATAACAGGAATATCAATTTTGTCTGCATAAAATTCAAGCATCATATTTGAACTTTTTTCATCAGACGTAACTACAAGAATTGACTGCTCGTCCAGAGACTCCAGACCGTATTTGAATCTTGTTGACAAATTAGGCTCAGAGTTGAACAGTCCTTTAAAAGAAACAACGTCAGCTCTGTTTATATTATGAACTCTATTCTGTTTTATATTCCGGCTTTTAGTGTAATAACTTGTATTAAATGTACCTACTGCCCCTACTCTCATACCCGTTTCCGTTTTCTTATTTTGATATAATTGACAAATTCTGTCCTTCAATTGCCGGTTCATTGTGTTTGTACGGATTTGATACAAAATTGTATTGGGAATATTTATTCTGATGTCCTTTGAATATTATATTCTTAATCTTCTTCAATATCATAACGCCGTTTTTCGCCGTCAAACCGTCCATAACAATTTTACCGCCGTCTTTTCTTACAATTGCTTTTTTCCCGCCGATTTCTTTTACTATGTATTCTGTTTTATCTTTTGCGTTAGCATTCATAAATATAGTTCCGGCAGGGATTGCAATTCCTGCTCCCAAAAGAATCATATCCAGATCGGATTTTGGTAAAATCGGAATATACGGGTTATCAGGATTAATTGATTCAATGTTATTTTCCTCAAAGAATTTTTTACGCTTTTCTTCTGTATCAAGGTTATATTCTTTAAAATAATCAAACCTGTTTGAGAATTTGACATCACCGGCATTAAATACCGATATAGTCATATCACCGTTTGCATTCTGCATTAAGTAAGCGTATTTTGCCAAATCTTTGGTTAGCATTCGGCGTTTTTCATTCAGAGCTATTTTCTGACGCTCAGCTTCATCTTTAGTTATTTCACCTTCTTGCAGTTTTTTATCAATTTCGCCGAATTCGCTGTTTATCTTGTTAATTCTGTATTTAATTTCGCTTCTTGTCCCTGAATGAGTTGCGACTTCCAATTGATAAGGAGTTCCGCTGTTGAGAGCTTCTAACTCAGGATTGCTTCTGTCTTTCATTGCAGAATTAATAGTATCACGAATTGTACGTCTGTATTTGCCTATTGTAGAATCTTCATCCAATTCAGTCCATGGAAGTACATTTCTGTTTTGCAGATACACATTTTTGGCTTTTTCTTCATACCCTGTCATACCGAGTTCATCACCGGAATATACAGTTGGAATTCCCGGAAATGCTTTTAGAAATTCCATAAGCATTGCTTCTTTTACAACGCCGGGTTCTGTTGCTGACTTATAGAGTCTGGCTATTGTCTCATTTTTGTTCTCAAAAGTTTTACCGGACTTGTATTCAGCCTGTTTTACAGCCATATCAAGAGCAACTTTCAGGTCTCTTGCCGCATAACCGTTCTTTCTCATAGCAGTTACGGGATCTTCAATTTTTTTAAATTCTTCAGTATGAGAAGTTATCATATCGTTATTATATTTTTCTGCAAAGTCTTTAAATGCCTTATCCAATTCAGCCTTTGCATTGACATTAAGCCCTGTTTGAGTATATGAATCCTTAAGAAGTCTTGCAAGTTGAATTGTATACAGGCTGTATTTTCTATAATCAGGCTGATTGCCTACAATTTCAGCCGCAAATGTTTCGTTTGCTTTTTTTACATTATCAGGTATATTATTCCAATCTAAATCACCATGTACAAGATAATTTGATAAATCTGTTTCATTGGCTTTTTTAATAACCGCTGCTTTTAGCTTTGCACGCTCATCTGAGGTTAATTTTAAACCGTTGTTTTCAGCAAGATAAAGTATTTCATCAAACGCATTATCCAATGATGAAATTTCTTGTACTCTGATTTTTTGTATACTTTCAGTAGCGCCTTCTCCGAGATAGTTGCCGTAAGTTAAATCGATCATTGCATTGACAAGCAGCTTTTTATCTTCATCAGAAAGTGTCGAATCTTCATACACAACATCCATTAAAAGTTTGCTGTTTGCAACAGCTCTCGGACTTACGGTTAGAAAATAGTCATTGTTATCGACATTTAATCTGAGTTCTATCGGAATATCTGTATTAGTTTTCGCACCTGACAGAACCTTGATTGCGTCTTCTCTGAACTCATGATTCTGCCCGAAATTACTATAATCGTTTAAAAGATTAGAATGGAAGAGTTTCATATCAACCGAAAGCCCGTGCAAAGTCCGCGGTTTGTCGTGATTACCCATAAATGTGTACAGATTTCTTAAATAATCCGTACTTCTTGTCTGCATCAAGAGTTCAAAACGGTCTACATACCTGTCATGAGTATCGCGCTCGCCGTTGCCTTCATCAAAAGACGGCGCAAAATTTGTTAACAAGTCTGTAAAGAAATATGAATAACCTGCTTCTGTCGTAATACCGGTTTCATTAAAGAATTTTGCAAACGCATCCGGCTCGCCGTTGAACTTTTGACCTACATTTGTAAATTCTTTAAATGGATGGGCATTTAAGCCGTAAGTATCAGCCATTAAGTCAGGAATATCAGTTATTTCTGCAACAATATAGGAATTAGGGTTTTCTGACTTAACTGACTGTACAAATTTACCCCAGAACTTAATTGCATCATCCCAGTTGTCATCAAAAGCATCATCCTCATTTCTTACTGCATCCATATCCATAACGTCTTTTGCAGCGTCTAATCTCCAATCAAGCCCGAGAGAGCTTCTGTCAACAATTGCTTCTGCTATTCTAAAGCTTGAAGTATCAGTTCCTGAAATTCTTTTCAAAATAGATTCTGCAACATAATTTACATCGTTGTCTGAAAGGCTGTTCAGACCTTTTTGAATTTTCTTTTCAAGTTTTGATGCTTCATCTTCCGGACTGTGACCATTGATACCCAGAGCTTTTAATGTTGTCTTTTCTTTTAAATCATCGTAGTCGTACGTTAGCTCTCCTGTCGGAAGAATTTTTGTTTTCAAATTGTCGCCTGTTAGAGATTTAAGAAACGCATATTTTGCAATATCCTGTCCGACAAGTTCCATTACGTATTCGCCGTATTCAGTGTAATCGTTATTTGCATCTAGAAGTTTTTCATTTGAAGTTTCATTTGCTTTCTTAATTACGGCATCCGCAAAGTTTTTAAGTTCATTTTTATACAAACTGTTAACCTTGTTGTAATTTCTTGTATAAGGTTCAACCAGATGCGGATTATTTTGTTTCATCAAATCATAACGTGAAACACCTATTGTTTCATCGGAGGTTGCTCTGTTCGAGAAATATGAAGTAGATAAAACTCCGACGGTATTTTCTCCCAGCTCCAGAGCATCTAAAGGCAGGCTCATCAGAGATTTAACGGTAACATCGTCTTTTGATAATATTCCTTTCTGTGCGAGCATATATTCGCCGTTTAAAATATTTGTTAAAACTGTATTATCTAATTTTGCTTCAGCAGGCAGGCGCCCTTCTTTTATAAGTTTATCAATAGATTCTGTTGTTTTTGCAGTACCTATAGTTTGAGCAGTATACATTATCTGTATGTCTTTAACTTTTCCTGTCCAGTATTTCCCTGCCTGTATTGCCATATCCTGAACTTCTTTTGAACCGCGTATCGTAAGCATTCTTTCGTATTCACGTTCCGAGCGGCTTACAATTGATTGAAGAATTTTTTCATCATAACCTGATATATGATAATTCATTTTTGCCATATCAGTATTTGCATCCCAGGTTACAAATCCGCCTTCATTCTTTTTATCTATCTTAAAATTTGAAAACTGGGCTGCCATTATAGTACCGTCAGCAGTATCAAGATTAATATTTTTACCAAATTTTTTGTTTAATTCATTAATTACCTTTATTCTGTTATCGTATTCGTTAGGCTTAATCTGGAAAATAAAGTTTATTACAGTGTCATCGTGATTATTTATATCCAGAGCTTTTCCTTCAGTCAGTTTTTCATAATTAATAATCGCATTATCTAAATCTTTAACCTGCCTGTCGCTTGCCTGTGAAGCGTCATAAATCTGGCATAGAGTTTCTTTATGAGAATTATAATTTGGATTCGGAACTTTTTTATATGTTCCGTCTGTTTGTAATTGATAGTTATAAGGAGCGTTTACAATTCTATGACGCAAATTTTCTTTATTCTTAGGAACAGTGCCGAGACCGAGGTTAGAATTTTTTAAGCCTGTCATCCTGAACCAGTAGTAAGACTGCGGATTTCTTTCAGCCCATCTTAATGCGTATTGAAAATGAATTCCTTCAAGTCCTTCTGATGTAAATGTGCCGTCGTATACATATTTTAATCCGTTTTTGTATAAGTCACGGAAGTAAGATGCAAAGTTTTCGGTATTTCCCATATTTGGAGAGACTTGCATATTGTTCTTATTCCAGTATCCGAGTGACCAGCCTTTTGAACCGTTTGCCATAGGTGTTGAAAATACGTATCTGTAACCGTTTTCTTTTAAATACGGAATGATTTTTTGTGCACCTGCAATACTTCCCCCGTGAATGTTTGAAAAGTTTTTAATTACTCCTTCCATTTTTTTCTGGAAGTCCTTGTCATAATAAATCTCTCCGGTATTTGGATCGTCAAATCCTTTATATTTAGCGCCAGGCATTAAAGAATCAGGAGTAATTAAATAACCTGCTCCCTGTATCATTGGCGTAGTACCTTTTCTTGATACAAGAGTGTGGGTATAGTTACTTATCGGGTCGCCTTCAAAATCTTCATAATAGCCTGTAATCTTACCGCTGCTGTCTTTTTGCTCAAAAACGGCTTTATCATGTACTATTAGTCTGTTTACATACTCTCCGTCTTTGTATTTTATTTTAACCCCAGTATCTGCGCCTTCCCAGATTACTTTTCCGGTAGACTTATCTTTTCTTACAACTTTATATGCAAAAGGAGCATCTTTATCTAAATTTGTAATATCCTGTAGATTTACATTAACCCCCTCCGGTTTTAAATTAACTACGGCTACAGGTTTTTCAGAAAGTTTATAATTGTAATTCTCAGTTGGTTCTGCGCTGAAAATCTGAATTTCACAGTTTTCATTCTCACTGTCATAAGGGTAATCAAACCTCATAACAGTCTCACCTGCATTGTTTTTTACATGCTGATACCCCTTAAATCCGATATTGGATACACCGTTAATTTTATTTACAAACACTTTCTGAAACTCCTTCTAAATATATAAAGAATGTAAAATAAATTTTTTTGCCAAAATTTCGGCATGCTATTTAAAAAATTTTACAAAATTTAATATTGTATATAATACACACAGTAACTAAATTTCATAATTTATTATATTATATCAATATAAAATATCAATCTTACCTAATATAGCGATATTTTAAACGTCGACACCTGACATCATATTAATAAGAGTATCAATAGTATTTTGCATACTTACGGTGTCAGTAGTTCTCTGCTGGAGAAATGCATTAATTTTCGGCATCATATTTATGGCAATATCAAGCTTCGGGTTCGTTCCCGGCTGGTACATACCTACATCAATCAAGTCCTTGTTCTCGCGGTACATTGCCATAATTTTTCTAAGCTTTGCAGCCGCTTCCTTATGCGGCTGGCTTGCAATAGCGGACATAAGTCTTGAGATACTCCCCAGAATATCAATTGCAGGGTAGTGGTTTGCCTCTGCAACTTTTCTTGAGAGGAAAATGTGCCCGTCCGTGATACCGCGGACAGTATCTACAATAGGGTCATTAATATCATCGCCTTCCATCAATACTGTATAAAAAGCCGTAATTGAGCCTTTTGGACTGTTTCCGGCTCTTTCAAGAACTTTTTGAAGCCAGGAGAATATAGAAGGCGGATAACCTTTCATTGTAGGCGGCTCTCCGATTGAAAGACCTACTTCACGCCCTGCCATTGCGCAACGGGTAACTGTATCTGTCATCAAAAAAACTTTTTTCCCCTGATCCCTAAAGTATTCACATACGGCAGTTGCTGTAAGAAGGCATTTTTGCCTGATTAAAGGCGGCTGGTCTCCTGTTGAACACACGAGAACGGATTTTTTCATACCCTCCGGACCCAAGGCGTCTTCTACAAACTCTTTTACCTCTCTTCCACGTTCTCCTATCAGCGCAACTACGTTAACATCCGCATCGGAATTTCTTGCAATCATACCGAGAAGCGTACTTTTGCCGACTCCTGAACCTGCAAACAAGCCCATACGCTGTCCGCACCCGAAAGTTAAACAAGAATCTATTGCACGTACGCCGGTTGAAAACATTTCAGTAATAATCGGTCTTTCAAACGGTCCCGGCGGCGGACCTTCAACCGGACGCCAGAGTGCTCCTTCTATGTCCATCGGCTTCCCGTCAATCGGGTCGCCCATTGGGTTTATGAGCCTTCCCAGAAGAAAATCCCCGACCGGAATAATAATCGGCTTGCCTGTTGTCGTAACAAGACTTCCCTGACCGATTCCTGTTCCGTCGTAGAGCAAAAGAAGCTGCGCTGCATCACCTTTAAAGGCAACAACTTCCGCCGGCTTCTTTTCTCCGTTTGCAGCTTCTATATAGCATAAATCGCCGATTTTAAGCCCGGGAAGCTTAACTTCAACAGTAAGCCCGACAAGCTTTGATACACTTCCTTTAAACTGGTACAGTTCAAGGTTTTCAAGCTTGCTGCTCACATGCTGCTTTAAATTATCTATATAATTCTGGTCAACACCTTCCATACCGGACATCCTAACATAGAAAACGGTTTATGACTATCCCCTTGCACAAATAGTTCTGGCAACATAAACGCCGGAGGCTGAAGCTTGAATCAAGCCTCTTGTAACTCCTGCGCCGTCACCTATTGTGAAGAGATTTTTAACCCCCTCGGTTTCAAGTTCATCTGTTAATTTCACTCTTGCGGAATAGAATTTAACTTCTATACCGTAAAGCAGTGTATATCTTGAAGCCGTACCCGGAGCAATTTTATCCAGAGCAAAAAGCATTTCTATAATACTCTTCATCTGTCTGTACGGAATAACAAGGCTTAAATCACCCGGAGTTGCACATGTAAGAGTCGGTGTAATTATGCTTGAATTTATCCTGTCAGGAGTAGAGCGTCTGCCTTCAAGCAAATCCCCGAACCTTTGTACAAGAATTCCGCCCGCAAGCATGTTTGCAAGACTTGCAATATGCTGACCGTAAGCAATAGGTTCTTTGAACGGTTCTGTAAATTTTTTGCTTACAAGCAGCGCAAAGTTTGTGTTGTTTGTTTTAATATTTGCATAGCTATGCCCGTTAACAGTAGCAATTCCGTTATAATTTTCCTGAACAACTTCGCCGTTCGGGTTCATGCAGAAAGTTCTGACTTCATCCCCGAAAGTCGGTGAATAATAAACGAGTTTTGATTCATACAATTTATCCGTCAAAGGCGCAAAAACAGGAGCCGGAAGTTCTACCCTCACACCTACATCAACAGCGTTATTGACCATTCCGATTTTGTTTTTTGCAAATTCATGCGTAAGCCAGTCTGCCCCTTCTCTTCCGGGAGCAATAATTGTATATTCTGCTCTTATTGTATCACCGTTATCCAGAACAATACCTTTTACCTGTTCACACTCTACAATCAGGCTCTGAGCAGAAACATTATTCAGGATAGTAATTCTTTCATCAAGATAATCCTGCATGTGTTTTAAAACATCCAGACTTCTTTCTGTTCCGAGATGTCTTACTGGAGAATGCACAAGTTTAAGTTCCGCAAGAACCGCCTTGCGTTCAATATCTCTGAACACTTCCATATCTGTACCGAAAACTTCATCTGTTGCACCATGCTCAAGATACATGTTATCTGCGTATTTAATCAGCTCTTCAACTTTTTCTCTGGACATATAATCCACAAGATGACCGCCAACATCAGGAGTTAGTGTTAATTTGCCGTCTGAAAAAGCTCCGGCTCCGCCCCAGCCGCATAAAAGACCGCAGCGTTTGCAGTTTACACACTTAGGTGCGCCTTCTCTTATCGGACATTTTCTATTTTCTATCTTTTGTCCTTTTTCAATAAGAATGACTTTCCATTCCGGACGTAATTTAATAATCTCTAATGCCGAAAATATTCCGGCCGGTCCGGCACCGATTATTGCAACATTATACATTTTATCTGCTCCTAACTACCCTGTTACTTATTTACAATAGCTTAAACTTAGTGTAAATACAAGTTTTTGTAACAAAGAATACTTATAGCAGCCGGCAGAGGTTCTATATAATCAATTAATGAACATCGGATTGGATAATATTGTTATTAAAATATTTATTTGCAACGCTCATTATATCCGAAGCAGTAACTTCATCAATCATTTTAATATATTCATTCAGGAAATCATACCCGAACCCGTAAGTCTCAAAAATCCCGATATTGGAAGCTTTTTCGGAATTTGTTTCCATTGCAATAATAAAACTTCCTTTGAGTCTGTCTTTTGCGTCCTGAAGCTCTGTATCGGATACAAATTCCATCTTGAATCTTTCGATTTCTTTAAGAATTTTTTCTCTTGAATAATTAAGGGTATCCGGATTTGTACCGATGTATGCAAAGAATGTACCTGCAAGCATTTGAGGAGAATAGCTTGAACCTAACTGATAAGCAAGTCCGTCCTGCTCTCTGAGGTTTCTGAAAAGTCTTGAACTCATGCCGGAGCCGAGAATAGTATTCATAACTTTCAGGGTTACAAAATCTTTTTTATTCTGAACTCCTGCTGTCTGCCAGCCGATGAAGAGCCATGAGGTTTTCAGGTCTTTAATTGTCTGAGAAACTGTTTTTGGAGCAGCTGCTTTTGTTACTCTGTAATTTGCATAATTTACGGCTGGCGAATTTGTGTCCTTAAGGATTGATCCAAATTCTGTAATCATTTTTTGCGGGTCAACATTTCCGTTTATTGAAACGATGACGTTTTTAGAATCCAGAATTTTATTATAATACTTTACAATATCCTCCCTCTGTATTGCAGGAAGTGTTTTTTCCAGGATTTTATTTGAATGTGAATATACGCTTCCTTCAAATATTATTGTCTTAAAGTTTTCCAGAGCAACATTCATCGGAACATCTCTCTGCTGGCGGATTCTGTTTAAGATTTCCGAACGCTTCTTTTCTATTTCATAATCGTCAAAAGTAGCGTTATTCATAATTTCATCTAAAATTTCAATAGTTTTATCAAGCTGGGCAGTGGTTGTCTGCACATTTATTACAAAGAAATCTTCGCTGCTTGAAGGTGAAATTATAATCCCGTTTTCGTCCATAATCTGGGCAAGCTCCTGAGCGGAGTATTTCTTCGTCCCTTTTGTCATAACTGCAGCTGCTAAAGTACCTTCGCCCGGAATGCTTTCTAAGAATTCTCCGCCTTTTGCAATAATACTCATTGCAATAATATCGTTATTTTTATTCTGATTTACAAGCAGAGTTGTTCCGTTATCAATCAGATATTTTGCAGTTCCGTTGTGTTCGGAAATCTTTGCTGCAGTATGGGTTTTTGCTTCCTTAACCTGCTTTGCTCCTTTCATTGAATCCGGCAAAACTATAGAAACCGCGCTTCTGTTAACTCCTAAGTATTTTTTAGCCGCATTTACAACTTCATCCGCCGTAACCTGCTTTATTCCGTCAACATAAGTGTCATACAATTCAGAACTGTTTGTAAGTGCCATTATATAGCCGAGTTCGGATGAGATATTAGAAGTCGATTCTCTTGAATAATACGTATCCTGAACAATTACATTTTTTGCTCTTTGTAACTCTTCGTCAGTAATTCCGTATTTCTGAAGATGGGTTATTTCTTCAAAGATTGATTTTTCAAGTTTTTCAAGGCTTGTAGGAATAAAGTTTGCGCTTATATAGAAGATTCCGTCATCCCTGTAGCTTCCGTTTGCAGCTGATATTGAGTATGCAAGCCCCTTTTGTTCTTTAATATCCCTGTATAGTCTTGAAGATTTTCCGCCGCCTAAAATTTCAGCCAGAACATCAAGCGCAAAAGTCTCTTTGTCTGAAATATTTACTCCTCTGAATCCTATCATCATATAGCCTGACTGTGTGTCAGTATAATCTACTTTACGTTTTTGACTCTGGAGAAGGCTTTCTTTTCTGTAGTGCTTGTTAACAGGTTTTCTGTATTCCTGATTAAATGCCTGCTGGACTTTTGCAACAGCTTTTTCAGGTTCAACATCGCCTACAACAAGAGTTACCATATTTGAAGGCGCATAATAATTATTGAAATATTCAAGGATTTCTTCTCTTCTTATTGTTCCGATAATATCGGCAGAACCGATAACTTTTCTTTTATAAGGATGTTTTGTATACATCATCTCGTTTAAGTTGTCATAAACTTTTGTAGAAGGTGTATTGCCGTCTTTTGCAATTTCCTCGAGGACAACTTTTCTCTCTTTTTCAAGTTCTTTTCTCGGAATCTGCGGGTTAAGAAGCATGTCTGAATGTAATTCCATTGCAGTATCAAAATATTCAGAAGGGATTGTTATATAGTAGTGCGTAAAGTCTTTGCTTGTTGCTGCATTAACAACCGCGCCTTTTGATTCAAGGATTCTGTCAAAATCTCCGGTCGGGTGTTTTTTTGTTCCTTTGAAAAACAAATGTTCCAAAAAGTGTGCAACACCGTTATTTGTGTCATTTTCATTAATAGAACCGGTTTTAATCCACGTATCTATTGTGACAATCGGGTTATCTTTGATTGGATAAACAACAACAGTCTGCCCGTTCGGAAGTTTCTGTACTGTATAATCCGCTGCATAGCAGGATACAGTTACTAAAAATAACGCCAGTATAACTAATAATTTTCTCATAAAATCCCCTCAACTCTATTATAAATATATAGTAATATATTCCAAAGAGAATTTCCAGCCGGATATGTATAATAATTCTAAAAACCTCTTAAATATGATATTATTAACTTATGGAAACTCTTGATTCAACATCTTTCGAAAAAGCTTTGAACAGTTTATTTGAAGTAATTGAAGTATACAGCTCTGATAAAAATAATCTCATTACCAGAGATTCTATGATACTGAGATTTGAATATACATATTCGCTTTCTTTGAAAATGATAAAACGTTATCTTGCAAAGAGTGCATTTGTGTTTGAAAACCTCGAAGGAATGAGTTTCAATGAAATGATTCGTCAGGCAAATAAAATGGGGCTTTTGCGTTCAAATCCGGAAAAATGGGATGATTACAGACAAAAGAGAAATCTCACGTCACATACTTATGATGAAGAAGCTGCAAAAAGTGTTGTTTCCATAATAGAAGATTTTGCTCAAGAAGCAGAGTTTTTGCTTACCAGTTTGAAGAAATAAGAGGTTCAAGTGCCGGAAGAAGAGAAAAAATTCGGTCTGCAAAAAAGACATATTGATTTTGTTATTGATATTTTAAAAAACAATATTCCGGAGGGCATTTTTTATATATTCGGCTCCCGCTCAAAAGGAAATAACAAAGAGTATTCGGATATTGATATTGCTGTAGATAACGCGGGAAACAGGCTGTCTCCTTCAATTCTCGGCAAGATCTTACAGGAATTTGAAGACTCAACACTGCCTTATGAAGTAGATGTTATTGACTTGAATTCAATCGAGAAAAATTTTTATGATTTAATAAAGGATTCTCTTGTAAAGCTTGAAGTTTAAAAAAATTATTTTTCAGAATATTTAGCCGGAGTATAGACGTATTTGTACGTATTTTTTGTAGTATATTCTACCGGAATAACAACGCCTTCTTCCTGCTTTTCTGTTTGAACATCTTGCGGTATTTCAACCTTTTCTACCGCAGGTTTTATTGTATCTTGAGGTTTTGGAGACGGTTTAGAAATTTTCTTTTCCGCATGTTTTTTTAATACGGAAGTTTGTTTTACAGGCGGCTTTTGCTGCTGAATTTTTGGGGTTTCTGTCTCTTTTTCGGCTTTCGGCTCCTTAACAGGTTCAGTTTCCGGCTTTAGCTCTGTTTCTGCCGGTTCAATTTTAAGAGGTATATTTGTAGTCTCTTTTTTGTTTTGCAGACTGAATATCAGCAGTACAAGAGCCAGGGCAAGCACTCCGGCAATAATAATTGTTATCAAAACTTTTTTGTTGTTCATTTTATTTCCTCGTTTATTATTTTAATTTATGATACAAATTTTTGTCAATGAGAAGTCTGATAATGGTGACAATTGTATTTCAATAGTCTCTGATATCCGAATAAGTTTTCAACATAATAGTGTTGTGATTGATTTTTGAATCCACCCCGCTATAAAAATTTAAGTTTTGTAACAATTTTTTATTCACACCTAAAGTTTTTAAATATTTTGCCGATATGTAAGATGAAAGGATATGTTATGTCTGACAAGATTTATATTAATAAGCTTCCTCTAATTCAGCAACTAATAGCAAATCTCTGTGACAAGGATAATAACGGTGTATTGGAAAAAAATATTTCATGCGATGAGATAAGTTTATTTGAACAAACTAACGAACAATATAAAACAGGTTTATTAGATAAAAAAATTTCTATTTTTTCATCGCAGTTTACTGCTGTGCAAGATGCGATACCGAATACGCGAAGTAACATTATACCGGAAATTCCTAATAATGCAAAAATTTTAAACAAAAAGTCTGATAAAACAGAAGAAATAACAAAGATTTCAGAAATGATTATTCAGGAATCAGAAAAGCGCAGGGTTAAACTAAAACCGGAAGATATAGAATACTGGGCTAAAAAAGCTGCAGTTATTGCTAAAGATTATAATATCCCTCCGGCTCTATTGATATCAATAATAGGTCAAGAAACAAACGGAAAATTTGATAAGAATATAAATTCAAAAAACGGTGCCGGTCCGATGCAGATAACTAAAATCACAGTTAATGATTTTTTCCCAGGTGCAAAGGGAAATTGGCATGATGTGTATAAATCAATGAATAATAAACTTTTAAATGATATATTATATAAAAAAGATAAAGACGGAAATTTTATAAAAGATTCAAAAGGAAATTATATACTTAAATACAATTCTCCGCAAGAGTTGAGAAATGCTTGTGCAAAAGATGATTCGCTTGGTATTCAGGTTGGTCTGCTCTGCTTTGAAATGAAATATGTAAAAGCAGTTGCACAGAAAAAGTTTGGCCGGGCAACATATGCAAATGTTCCCAAAATAATAAAAGGTATAAAAAATGGCACTATAACATTAAATGAAGTCCAAAATAAATCAGCAATAACACTAGCTCTAAAAAATTATAACTCTGTATTCAAAAGTTATGCCTATACAGTAGTCGATTCCCTTGAAATGCACGGTGTAAAGTTTAATGATTTGTATTTTATTAAACAATAATATAGTTGTAAACCTGATTTAAAACCTCTTCAAAAGCATTATGATTTCCGAAAAATACATAGAACTCTGCTGTATTTTTTCCTATTTGCCAGAGTGATGTAACTTCTATCGGAGGGCCTGCCGGAGTAGTTCTTGCTGGATTATTGGGGTTTGAAATTACTCCGCAAGAGCGCAGTATAGGCATATATATTTTGTTTTGGAATACTTCATACTGTGTTAACCCTTTTGTTATGCATCCAAGGTTATTACCCTCTTCATCAATTAAAAATCCTCGCTGCATAGGAGCTGTGTTATTTTTTACTTCTATCCCTTTTTGTACAGGTAAATTTTTTCTAATGTCATATTCTGAATCAAAATTCCGCTTAATTAATTGATTCATATCCTCGGAAAAAACTTCTTTTATTGGATATTGTAAACGGAATACTGCATTTAGCATATGATTTTTCTGAGAGTTTATCCAGTCAAATTTAAACTTTGCAAATGTTGCGTTTCTGTCAAGGCTTATAGTGAGCGGAACCACATCCCAGGCTCCTTCAAAATCAATTTTTATAGATGCTCTGGATGATGTATTCAGGACTGATTTTGAACGTAAAATTTTCAATTCTGTCCCCGTATCATCAGCTTTCGGCCCGAAGTTATAGCTGTCTCCTAAGTCAATAAAATCAACAAGTGAAAAAGGTATGCCGTTTATAAAAATTTGATTGTTTTCAATTTTTATACTGATATTAGAATTTTCTAAAGAAGAACTGGTAACTTTTAAGTCCGTCCCGGAAATAGCCGGCATTAAGTATTCAATTTCATTTGGTTTCAGGTTCTCAACACATACTAAATATGTATAAATATTAGTAAAGTCTTCTGTAACAGGTATTCGTTGCGTATCAGTTAACAAATATTTATCAAATCCTTTTTCAAAATCGATTTTGTCATATCCTTCAAGCTTCTGAATTGTTTTAAATTCGACAATGCCGGAAAATTCTTTATCTGAAAGATTTATAATTTTCTTTTCTTCAAAATGGTTTTTAAATTTTAATTCATCAATTATTGTATTTGCAATTTGCTTAATTTTCTTGTATCTTGTCAGGTTCTCGGAATGTACATCATCGGTGGAACATCCGCAAATGCTGTCATGCGCCTGATTTTGTATAAGCATTTTATACGCATATTCCAAAATCGTGTTATAAGCGTTTTCTTTTTGTATTTTTACAAAGCGGCTTGCTAGATCCAGAAGATACGTGCATTCAACATTTTCTTTTTTTAAATCAAGTCGTGATGAATAACACCCCTGAAGTGTAAAAGTTTTTGAGTTGTCTCTGATTTCACTATTCCATTCAAATTCTTTAAATCTGTTTTCAACTCTTTTGAAGTAATCAAACGGAGACCCCAGTCTTATAAAATACTCGTTTTTTAAAAGTTCGTTAACAGAGTCTATTTGTACATCAATGTCTGACTCAATCCCCAGATGGTCAGCACCAATAGGTAATAGTAAAACATTTCCGGATTTAGCAGAAATTTTATCGAGATTATTTTTCAAAATTTCCGCCTTTTTTTCTATAGTGGCATTTAAAGAGAAAACATCGTTAAAATAGCCTCTTACCAGATTTACTGTATTAATACCGCACCAGGAAAACTCAGCCGGAAAATCACCGCAGCCGCGCCAGACAATACATTTATCAATTCCGTAATCCATTAAAATTTCTGGAATATTTTGAGAGTGCCCGAAGGTATCGGCAAAGTAGCCTATAAAATCTTTGCAGCCGTATCTTTTAGCTTCTTTTAATCCAATTTCCAAATTCTTTTTAAAAACAGTTTTATCCGTCAAGAATTCATCTATCAGGCAGTAAAAAGGCCCGACAAAAAGCTTTTTATGCCGAATAAGGGACAAGACAAGTTCTCTATTTTCCGGGCGCATTTCAAGATAGTCATCTAAAGCGCTGGTCTGCCCGTCAAAATAAAAACACGGAATTCTATTTTTTGATAGAAGTTCAAGTACATTATCAAATACCCTCAGGAGCCGCATCCGGAATATTTCAAATTCTCTGTACCACTCTCTGTCCCAGTGTGAATGAATGTAAGCAATAACGTGTTTTCTCATACAGGTTATGATACATCAAAATGAATATTCAGGCAATCATGCATACCTGCCTGGAAGAGTTTCTTAATAATTATGAATTTTCAACAATTATGTCGGGCATTGCCTGTCATCAATATACAAGTATTGTATCATTGTAGTGACAGATATGCAAAGACGGCAGAAAGTAGAAAGTAGTGTGCGCACACTACATTACAGGAAAATAGTGAGGAGTGAATAGTGAATAGTGAATAGTGAATAGAAAATTTTCATAAGTAAAAGGGATTCTTCTGGCTAACGCCCTCAGAATGACGGCATTCCGGATAACGCTAATTGAGCGCAGCAGCGTCTGCCCCCCCTTGCGGGGGAAGCGGATTTGCGGACGGACGACGCGAATGTTAGTGAGGTAGTCCGGATAGCGAGCAAAGCGAACGGACAGGAGCTCAGCTCCGAAAGTGAGATTTTGCGAGCGAGGAGCAAATCCAAGACAATACCCGAAAGGGGTAGGGGGGTAAAGGTTCGGGCTGGTCGACAAACTTACCGGCTTTGCGTCATTGCGGGGGTAAATGTTTGGATTGTAGGTAAAACTACCGGTTGGATGTCATTGCGGGGGTAAATGTTTGGATTTGTAGGTAAAACTACAGGTTGGATGTCATTGCGGGGAGCGGGAGCGACGCGGCAATCCATATTATTATAGAACTCCACACAAACTAATGTTTTTAATTGCAAAATTCGTTCCGGATTGCTTCGGGCTGAATGGCTATTCCCTCGCAATGACATGAATTTTAGAGGACGAGGGATATGCGCTAACCGGACGACAGCGCGCGCTCCTTCCTCGGATAAAAACATCCTGCTTGTAGAATTAAATACCAAACCAATACATTTACCCCGGAATGTTGGGATGGGTAAGATTATCCC
>CALUSN010000015.1 GCA_944323435.1 Candidatus Gastranaerophilales bacterium
CACGTCGGGGCTTTGAGGAACAAAATTGAGCCGGATTCCAAGAATCCTAAATACTTACATACTGTAACAAATGTCGGATACAAACTTACACCGTTCGGGGAAGCTTAAAACTACTCAACACTTTAATTTAGGCCCGTTGAGTGCATTATATAAATTCATAATGTATTCGTCATACTTTTTACCTTTAACTAATCCTTTAAAGACTTCGGCTACAAACTCCCTGCCGTCATTTTTCTTTACGGCATACTCAGATACATCATTTTTAACCTTTTCAATATCCGCTTTTTCCCATATTTTTATGCATTCACTTACCGGAGGCATTTTCGGAAAATGCAGCCAATGCCCGATTTCATGAAAAAGAGCGTCAAACTTTTCTCCTTCAGGCTTTTTTAGATTTGATTTTGAAATAAAAAGATAAAGCTTGTCAAAAATCTTAACACAGCTGGATTGTGTAATAAGTTTTGGTCTAAAAGCTATGCTATCCGGCAGCTTATCGACTTTCCCTTTAAGAAAATTAAACCCTTCTGTCTGATATTGTTTTGTTTTTTTATTATTTTTGTTAAAAAAAAGAAGTGCGTTATATGTGTATTTGTATCTGAGTGCAGTTAGTTTTGCCGCAATCTTCATAGCTTAAAGATTTCCCCTTTACTATTTTTCAAATCATTTTTTGCTTCTATTGCACAGCATTCCATATTTTTCATTAAAATTCCTGATATAAACGGGACAATTTTCGGGGTTTCAACAGCAGAACCGTTATCGGTTATGAGAACCTTTTCTTTCTCTCCGTAAAATCCGCGTAATTGTTTATCAAAATATTTTGAATCAGCATTCCCGCGTGTTACATAATATTTATCATCTGTTTTTGAGAAAACAATCTCTTCTCCTATATGTATTGCACTTTCTTTTTTGTTATGTGCAAACCCCAACGGAGATACCCTTATACAGTCTCGTTCCTCCAGAACTCTCTTTATAATCGCTGATACACCCGGTTGAAATTTAAAATTTAATGGCAAAAATGTTAAAGCTGCCAAAGCCCCTTCCGGAAATAAAAATAAGTTTATTTTGCCGTCAATTATGTCTTTTGTTAAATGCTTTAATGTAACAGCATTTTCATTTTTATTGCTCTTTGCCTCTAAGCCTGCTTTAATAGGAACTGCCCCCATCCATTTTAGTTCTTCGCCTTTATCTTTTCGTCTGTTAAGAATTCCAATATTTGTTAATATTCTGCTTCTCGGACAGACTTCTGCTTTTGATTGATACAAATATTCCCTGTACAATAATGTATTGAAAAACTTAGCAGCATTAATATCTTTTCCTTGGTTTTTAGTGTGGTTCATAATAAAAATCCTCGATTCAGGATTGTTAACAATATTTTGGAGTTTATTAGTCTCTACATTTATTTCAACAACTTCATTACAAACCTTTTTTAACCTTTGGTAAATAAATTTAATATAGTCAGCAGAATTTACATCGGGCTTCTTAAGAGCACCGATTGTTTTTTCAGTCACAAAGGCAGAACCTTTAAAGCTCTGCCTTTGTGTATAATTTTTATTTTCTGATATTGATACCGGTAATACCATAATTAGCAGCAATCTTCTCTTTGATCTTCCGGAGTTCCCATTGCTGCATCACAACAAGGGTCAACCGGATTCCAGCCTTCATCGTTACCTTTTAAAATATCATTTTCTACAGCTTTATCAGGTTTTGATAAACCTTTTACAAAAGTATCAGCAGCCAAACCGGCACCTGCAGCTGTCATAAAACCGGCAGCAGCCTTTTTTACCATTTGTTGTTTGTTCCCGAATGTTGTAACACCAATAGCATTAATTTTCATTTTTCTCTTTTCCTTTCTTCCATTTAGGATGGTAGTTTTATACTTTTTCTTACCTTGATAATTTTTGATAATATTGAAGAAAAAAACATCGGAACTATAAATGTTCGTCTTGCGGCATTATGCGTTCTGCGGCAAAATATTTTGCTCCTTTGAGCAAAAGTTTGTTTTTTCTCTGTATAACCATTGTCAAATTGAATTTTAGCCCCAAAATTCACTGTATTAACATTGCATATAATCATATCTTAAGCATGATTTTATCATATGTTTTGATACTCGCAATAAAAGTATATACAAATTTTATAAAAATTTACATTTTAATATAAAAATTCAGAAATCTTGTAAATATTTGTAAAAAATATATAAAAATCAGGCAAATTTTTTTCTTTACAAGTGTTATTTTCGTAGAAGCGTTGAAAGGATGTAGAATATGGATCAATCATTTGATTATAGTGTGCAAAGACCAAATTATAATGCGGTAAATATAAATATCAAAAAGCCGGAAGTTAATACCGGAAATAATATGACAAGCTTTACTGACATTAATGGTAATTATAACGCCGTAAATATTGAAATTGATAATCCGGCAGTTAATACAGAACCAAAAAAGATTTATGACTATCCGATTGCACAGGAAATTGTTACGTATGAGCAATTTAATCCAATAAAAATACCTTTACCGTCAGGTTTTCCGGTAAATTATCATACAACAAACGTAATATTGCCTAATATAGAAAATGAAATAGAAATAGGAGACGAAGAAGAAATAGAAGAGGTTGAAGAAGTCGCACCCAAAGAAGAAACTCCGGAAACTGAAGATGAAATAAATAAAGCTGAAACACAGGAAGAAACTCAGACAGCAGCTAAAAATACCGAAGTTCCGGCTCCTAACTATACAGACATAGAAACTGAAAAAGGTATTGGTCTCAATCAAACAAAAACCGCAGACCCGCTTCCTGACATTAAACCAGCTTCTGATAATAAAACAGAAAACGTAAAAGAAACATCAGAGTTCAAGCCTTCCGGGCAAACAACTCCTGAGCCGGAAATCAATATAAAGAAACCGGAAATTATTCCGGCTGAAGAAATTCTGCCTGAAGTAGATATTCCGCTTGTTGTTTCAAATTTAAGGAGCGAAGATTATGATACACAGGCTCAGCAAATGGAAGAAATTGCACGCATCTCATTAGATAATCCGGAAAATGCAGTGCCATATATTGTCAGAAATGTATTTTCAAGCTTAATTGAAATTGCTGAAAAAGATTCAACAAACCTTGCAGGTCCGTCAGAACAACAGGTCGAAGCAAGAAAAAAAATGATTGCTAATTTCCTCGTACTGGAGGATGCAGCCATGCAAAAACAAACAAACCCGAAACTCCCGTATAAATTAACAGAAGCTGATTTTGTAATGGCTAATGAACTATCCCCTATGGAAATGGCTGAAAGAAATAAAGAATACGCACTTTATACAATAGCAATACTTGCAAAAGTTTATACGGATGAAGTGGAAAAACAAACAGGAAACGTGGTTCCGCTAACTGATCTTCCGGGTTCATCTGCCATAGTTGATGCTTTGAGGTACAGTCCGAATGCGGGTGTAAAGATTGCCGCAATAGATGCACTTAAGCATATTCAAAGACCTGAATACAGTGAAGAATTGACAGCATTATATACTTTAGCTCAGGCAGATCCTAATCCGCAGGTTGCACTGGCAGCTTCAGGCGCGCAGAGTTAAGAAAAAATAATTAAATTAAAAAGTTCCGGACGGATATAATCCGTCCGGAACTTTTTTTGTTTCTGAATTATTTATTTTGCGATTCTTCTGTTCCTGCCGGACAAGGAGGTGGACAAGGACGTTCTCCTTTTTTAAAATTTTTCCGACCCTCTTTTTTCATTTGTTTAAGAATCTTTTTCTGGTCTTTTGTTAAAATTGATTCAAAATCTTTCATATTTTGTTTTCTGATTTCTTTTGCCTGTTTTTCCAGCTTAGCAATCTCTTTATCAATTACAGCAAGCTTTTCTTCCTGCATCTCGACAGATATTCTTGATAATTTTACAACCTTTGCTTCTTGCTTCTTAAGCTTTATCTGCTCTATTACAGGTTTCATTTTTTTATGTCCCTGAATACGTAATTCCTTTATCTGAGCCTTTTGTGCCTCTGTTAAACCCAATTTCTGTTCAAAAGCGGCTTCTCTTGCTTTTCTCATTTTAATCATTTCTTCTCTTGACGGACGTGTTTTAATTCCGTCATTCATCTTTTGTTCCTGCTGAACAGTATTCGCAGCTTTAACATCAGTTTCTCCGATTTTTTCACCGGCAGCATTAGCTGCTGTTGATACAACACACAATGCACAAATCATAATTGCTAATTTTTTCATAATTTACCTCGCTTTATAATAAATCTTTCAATTTTTCCGCTAACTCTTTTTTTGCATTATAAATTCTGGATTTTATTGTACCTATAGGACATTTGAGTTTTTTTGCAGCTTCTTCATATGTGTATCCGGATATTTCACATAACATTATTGTTTCTCTCAACTTGGGTTTTAAACTGTCTATTGCTTTTATTATTCTTTTCCGGCGCTCCTGAGCTATTGCATTTTCTTCAGGTGATATTTTCCTGTCTTTTACACTCTCAAGGACGAAATCATCTGAAGTTGAATTCTGACTGTATCGAACTGCTGCAGATTTAAGATAGTCCTTAGAAGCATTTTTTGCAACTGTTCCAACCCAGCTTTTTAAAGAGCCCTGTTCACGGTATTTTTCAGAATTTTTCCATAGTTTAATATATACCTCTTGTTCAACATCTTCATTGTCACTTCTGGTTATTAATTTTACTATATTTTTGATATTGTTTTTGTTTGCTTTAATTAATTCGTTAAAATTCATTCACCCACCACAATTAATCCGTAAGAATCAACCGGAAATCCTAAATCTTCAGCTGAAAGTGTATCTCCATATTGAATTGTATCTGCCAGATCTTCATAATTTTCCATCACTCCGATCGAAGCGGTTGAAAACAGAAGCAGCATTAACACACAGGCAGCTTTCAAAATTGACTTGGATTTTACTTTTGAACGATAATGAAACTTGACTTCTCCTATCAATTCGGAAACTCTATCCATTTTTTCCTGTTCCTTACGGCACTCTTCGCATTCCAGAAGATGTTTTTTTAATGTTTCATCGTCTGAAAAAATAAAAAGTCCTTCATATTTTGAGCATTTATTATTCATTTCGCAACCTCTATATTAGTATAACGAAAAATATTTTTTTTTGTTCATATTTTGGAATAAAAAATTTTTAAATATTTCATTTTTACTTATGAATATACAAACGGCGGTCCGTTTTTGATTTCAAACAAAATATTGTCAGCTATAATTTTTAACTCTTCACTGGATTTTCCGTTTTCTTTTTGCTTGAAAAACTCATCGCATAAAGGTTCTATTGCCGATTCCTTTTTGGCTTTAAAGTTACGAAGTTCGGTAGACACAAGTCTGTTTTGCAGATTTAATTCAATCTGCGCGTTATATTTTTTTACCTGAACTTCTTTAACAGCTTCCGCTGCAGCTTTGCCGCCGTAAGCAAGCGCTGAAATTCCCGCGATTCCGAAAAACAGATTTTTAAACTGCGGATTTTTAGGATTCATAAGCCAGTCATAGAAAAACGAAAGATAATCATTTACGTGGGAAAAATAAGTAATTTTATTTCTGCCGCTTCCGCCCATCATCGGATTAACCTTTTCAGTTGCCTGATTCATGCTGTCAAGAAGCCTGTTTAAATACTCCGCCTTCTCCTTTGGAGGCAAATTCATTTTATCTACTGCTTGTTTGACTTCGTCAGGTCTTGCATAAACAGATTCCAGAAGATTCTCTATAAGAAGCTTGTACGCATCTTTCCCTGTCAAAATTTCTCCGTTAAGCCCCTGAATTTCTCCTATCGGCTTATTTTTATTAAAATCATCTATTACATTATCCAGTCCTTTTCTGGTATTTTTAAGCCCTTTTGTAATAAATTCGTCACTTTTTCTGATGTTTCCGGCTGCCCAATAGCCGAGCCCCAGAATTGAGAGCAAAGTTATTCCGCCAGCCAGCAGAAGAGATTTGTTATCATTATTTTTATCTTGTTTTTCTTTGGCTTTAAAAGAAGTATTGTTGTACGGTTTTTCAGGCGCAAGCTCTTCTGAAAACATTTTAGCTTTAGAAGAGAGCATACTCCTTATAATCTGGATTTTTCCTGAAAAAGAGCGTGTTTCAACCGCAATCAGGTTTTCCTGCAAATTCTTCTGAATATCAGCTTCCTGTTTTTTGACCCAGACCTCCTTAAACCCGTCAATAAATATTTTTCCCATAAAAGCCATTGAGCCTAATGTAATCACGCCCAGTGATGCGAGAATTGTTTTCCTGCTCGGAGATTGAATCATACTGAAAATACTCTGGTGAATTTCATCATTTATGCAATGGTTTCTGGTAATTCCCGGCAGCAGATATTCTTTTGAACTCTCTAACTTACCTTTAGAAAACTTTTTCATCATTGCGGTAAATCCGCCCAGCAAAACCATCACACCTACTGTTGCCGCGCACAATGGCAGAAGCGGACTATTATTTTTATCCTCGTTTTCGTAAACCCCCGAAGGAAGTGGAATTTCATCAGATATTACAAGCGTATCATATGTTTCATTTAGAGGCGACGACTTTGGACCTTCAAGAAGCGGGTCTTTGACAAACGTGTTTACAATAACACCTTCTTTAACATAGGTGTCATTCTTTTTTTGAGTATTTGTCATATTTTTCTGGTGTCTTGAAGATTCAAGATCCAGATTCACTTTCGGTATCATCTTTTTTCTTTCTTCGCATAATTTTGTGCTGTATGGTTTTTAGATTAAATATTTTTTTATCTTCATCAATTTTTGTATCATCGTCTTTTGTGTTATTTCTTTTAAAAATCTTAAAAAGTCCTTCCAGTTTCGATTTTACCGTGCTTACGATTTCAGAGACTTTTTTTTCAATAAAAGCCTTGGCTTCCCCGAATACAGCATTAAGCTTATCCTGAATATCGGCTAGTTTCTGTTTGATTTGAGATAGTTTGTCTCTAATATTAGAAATTACATTAAGTACAGCAGTTATACCTTTTATAAGGTTATTTACTCCGCCAACGACGATATTACTAATTGTATATGCAACAGGTTTTAAAATAAAGCCGGTTGAACTTTGATTGATAAAATCAATCATTTTTTGAGCCATTTTTTCAAGGTTTTGCTGAAATTCCAGAAGCTGCAGTGCGTGATTGAGCAGATTTTTTTCATGAGCTTCAAGCCTCTGTTCTCTTGCCCTCATCATTGCGCCAATCATTGCGCACTGATGATAACTCCATTCTCCGGCTTTTTGCGGGCGCTCGCCCATCCTTGTACTGCCTCCGCCGCCCATACCCGAACAAATAGGACATGCGCCCGGCGACATTCCGTGCGGACAGGTTCCTGTATTAACTTTTCCGGCTCCGGCTGATATTCCTGCCAATAAAAAACTTCCTTTACTGCTTTTTAGTTTATCTTATGTATTGTTTTGAGGGAAATTTCGCCGCAGTAAAAGAAAGCTAGATACAAAACTGTGACTCGCAGTACTGTTTTAAGATTAGCCCCCGCCCTCCCCCTATGAAGGGATGGAACGAGAGCTCTTGAGCATTCCGGCTTTTACGGCTGCGGCACAGTCACGGAATTTCACCGTAGTTTCCCCATATTTAGTTTTCTTTATCGTATGATAAGAATTAATTGTTGTCAAAATTTGATTTTAAAAACTTAATAACTTTTTCTATTTTATCATCTGGAGAAATTTCAAAACTCATTAATGCACCGTCAAAAGGGTGTGGAAAAGATAACTTATAGGACTCCAGCACCTGTTCTTCTGTTTTAATTTTCATTTTTCCAAAACCATAAAGCGTATCATTATAAACCGGATGTCCTATGCTTGACATATGAACACGTATCTGGTGAGTTCTGCCCGTTATTAATTGAACTTCCGCAAGTGTTGCATCTTTAAATCTCTCAAGAACCCTTACAATAGAAATGCTTTCCTTTCCGCCCTCCCCTGTCATCATTTTATGCGGCTGGTTTGGATTGCGCATAACAGGTTTATTAATAGTAAACTCATCCTTTTCCAAAATACCTTTCACTATTGTTATGTATTTTTTTATAATATTTCCCTGCTTCATCATATTAACCAGATATTCATGAGTCTTGTTATTTTTAGCAATCATCAATAAGCCTGAAGTATTTCTATCCAACCGATGTAAAATTCCCCGTCTGAATTCTCCGTTTATATCCGAAAGATTTTCTCTATATCTGTATAAAAGTGCATTAACAAGAGTTCCTGTTTTTTCAGTTGACGTCGGATGAGTCAGCATGCCGGAAGGTTTGTTGACAACAGCCATATTTTCATCCTCCCAGATAATATCAACAGGTATATTTTCAGGCTGAATTTCCGCATCCTCTGCGGGTTCAAATTCAATAATATCACTGTCTTTTAGTAAATAAGACGGTTTTACGGGGCTATTATTTACAAGAACATTTCCCTTTTTTATTTCTGACTGAATTTTTGAGCGGGAAATTCCTTCCCTGCTTAAAAAAAGGTCAATTCTTATACCGGATGTAAATTCATCTATTACCAGTTTCATTATTTCTCTTAAAATTGTGTTTTATTATAATAATAACTATAGCAAAAACACTTATATTTATAAAAATATCTGAGATATTAAATACAGGAAAGTTTATAAAATTCAACTTAAAAAAGTCTCTTACAAATCCCAGCATTATTCTCTCAAGTGTATTACAAAAAATACCCGCTGTTAAAACGGAAACCCAAAACAGAGAGATTACAGAAGCCTTTTTTATATGTTTAATCGTATAAAAAATTATACCTGTTATAGCAGCAACGGAAAAAATTATTAAAAAATTTCTTGCATTCTGTAATATACTGAAGGCAGCACCGGTATTTTTGACATAAACCAACTCGAATACAGGATTTTGTTGTATAACCGGAATACACTTTAATATTTCGTTAGAGAAAAATAAGTCAAACAAAATAAAAAACACGACAGAAATCAAAAAATAAACGATTTTACCTGTCTTTGTCATTAACATCCTCACTATTTTTTTCTGGAACAACATTTACACGAATAATTTTATATCCGAATCCGGTTAGACTCAGTTTAATATTTAAATCGTTAATTTCAGCCTTCGTAAGTCCGATTGAAGCTATGACATATTCATTCGCATTTTCATCATTTGAAACGAAAATTCTCTCTAAAATATTATCATCGGGGAATTTTCTAAAAACTTCTTTTGCCTGCCGCTGCGGATACCCTACTTTATCGCTTGCAATAGAGGCTATGGCTATTACATCATCAGGAGGAGTAAATTCCAGCGATGCAGTGTACTCTTTTCCCGGCCTTATTTTAAGTGGTGCGGTAAGTTTTATATTTAAATCTCGGGCAGAGCCGTATAACAGCGATGTAGTCTCTGAAAGCACCTTATCAGATATAACTTTCCAATCGCCGTCTGTTTTTTTTAAATAATAAATACTGTCAGATTCACTTGTCAAAATACCTTCAAGATTTACCGGAGCCGGAACATCCGCAAAAGCTGTTTCTGTAACGCATACTGCCGCTTCATCATTATTTACGGTTATGTCTTTTATTTTCATGTCATATTCAATATTATCGTAAGTTTGCCAGAGATCCTGAACAAGTTTTGAATATGTCTCCAAATCAAAACCATCACTATTTTTATAATTTTTATCAAATGTAGATATAAATTTATCAAAATTTGTACGGTTTGCATACCTTACCTGTGCATTTAATAATGATTTAATTTCTCTGGTATCGTTATTAAAAATGTGAAGTTTAAAAAAATCCAGCCCTTCTCCGGCATAGACAGAAGACATTAAACTAAACATAAACATTAAACTAATCAATAATTTCTTCATAATACTGAATTATACTCTAAAATTAATTAAACATGAATAATACAAACAAATGACTTACTTTTTTTACGGCAATATGATATAATTCTAATAATGAGGAGATTATATGCCAAATATTGACTTAGATGATGAATTTTTAGAATTATTTTATAATATTACAAATTCTAAGCCACCAAAAGATTTGAGCTTACTTGATTTAAAAAAACAACTGATTAATGTTGTTGATACTTTAAAAGAACTTAATGCAAACGCAAAGAAACCTATATACAGTAAAGCTATAAATCCTGTTGCCCCGGAAGAAGAGGAAGATAAAAAGGGTCCTGCGATATTAATAGTAGATGATTTGGGTGTTATTACTTATCAGCTGCGGATTTTGCTGTCACAATTTGACTATGATATAGATTGCTCGCAGGAAATTTATGATGCAGTAAGTAAATACAAAAAAAGAAAATATCATTATATTGTAATGGATTTATTCATTCCAACAGAGCGGGAAGGTTTTATTCTTTTGACTGAGCTTAAGAAAATGGCTGCTGCAGCAAATACAGAGACCATTATAGGTGTAATTACAGCTTCTCCGAGAAAAGAGACGGAAGCCCAGTGTAAAGCACGGGGGGCTGACTTTTTCTTAGAAAAGAACAGTGATTGGCAAAACACTCTTGTCGGTATTATGAAAAATTATATAGATGCTGCCAAGGGAGATGAAGAAGAGGATGATTACTAAAAATGGAACAGAAATCTCTATTTTCGGTAATTTCTCCTATTATGGCAGGGCCGTCAAGTTCACATACGGCAGGAGCTGTACGTTTAGGTTTAATGGCCCGGAATATTTATAAAAATACTTTTTCAAAAGTTATTTTTATTCTTTATAATTCTTTTGCAGCAACGGGCTTCGGTCATGGTACAGATAAAGGTTTATTAGCAGGTGTTCTCGGGTACAGTGTCGATGATCCGGATATAAAAAATATTTTTAATAAGACAAAGGGCATTGACTATTCTTATGAGTATAGAGAGGATATCTCCAGACATCCTAATTCTGTAGATATAATATTTGATGATAAAATGTCAATTTCAGGCGACTCAGTCGGCGCTGGAGAAATCAGAATTAACAGTATTGACGGATTTTCCGTAAATATTGACGGGACATACGATACTCTGTTATTGATGTACAAAGACCGTCCGGGGATGATATCCACGGTCAGTGATATAATACAAAAACAAAAAATAAATATAGCATCGCTGCATTGCGACAGGGATTCAAAAGGCGGCACAGCTTCAATGTATCTGGCTCTTGATATACCGGTTGGCGATGATGTTGTTGAAAAAGTCAGACAGATTAAAGATGTATTTTTTGTAACTAATATAAGAAAGTTAAAATAATGACAGTATTATCATTTTCAGAACTTGAAATAAAATGTAATAATGCTTGTAAATCTATTTATGAAATAGCACAGGAAAATGAATCTGTTCTCTCAGGAGACGATGTTGATGTCATAAGATTACGGGTTTTAGAAGATTTGCTTGCGATGAAGGATGCAATAAAAAACGGTCTCGGTTCAAAAGAAAAGGCTGTAAGCGGATGGTGCGGAGATGATTGTGCAAAACTTATAGAAAAATATAAGATAAAGCCGGCACTGTTTGGAAAAATTTTTGAAAAAATTACCATATATGCTCTTGCAACAGCAGAAGAAAACTTACGAATGGGGAGAATTGTTGCCTGTCCTACAGCAGGTTCCTGCGGAATTGTTCCCTCGGTAATTACTGCCGTTTCAGAAGAACAAAAAATTCCTGAATCAGAGCAAATTAACGGTTTGTTAACTGCCGGCATGATAGGATTAATTATATCCAATAAAGTCCAGCTTGCAGGCGCGGTTGCGGGATGCCAGGCCGAATGCGGTGTTGCTTCTGCAATGGCTGCCGGTGCTCTGGTTCAAATGTCAGGCGGCAGTACAAAAGAAATTCTAAATGCGGCAGCACTGGTTTTAAAAAATATATTAGGTCTTACCTGCGATCCGGTTTGCGGTCTTGTTGAAGTTCCTTGTATAAAACGTAATGCATTTCTTGCTATACATGCCGTAGTTGCTGCAGAACTGGCTTTATGTGGTGTGGAAAGCAAAATCCCGATAGATGAAATCGTTGATACCCTTAAAATAACAGGTCAGTTAATGTCTCCGCTTCTGAAAGAAACATCACTAGGCGGATTAGCAAAAACCCACACAGCAATGAAATTAGAAAAAAAATTGTATGCAGGAAAGTCTATTCACTCATAAACGGTCATTGCGAATTATTTATAACAAATTTTACCGCATCTTCTTTTGTGATAATATCGCCATTAAGCTGCGCCTCTTTGAGGGCATTAACTATTTCCCCTAAAAGCGGCGACGGTTTAATGTTCAAAATCTGCATAATTTCATTCCCGTCAAGGAGTTTCGGCAACGGCTCCAGCGTTTCGCGCTTTTCAAGGTAAAAGTTTAAAAGAGTTTCTAAACCGTCAAGGTTATTTTTTATCATTTCATCTGTAACATCGACTCCTCTTGCTGAGAGCCTGTCTGCGCGGGCTAAAATTATATTATCTATTACATTATCACCCATTTTTCTGATGTAGCGCATTTTTACTTTGTCATTTAATTCCGGCGCAATAATTACACTTGAGGGGTAAATATGGTTTTTAATCATACAGGAAATATATTCAATTTGCTTTTTAGAAAATTTTAAGTTTCTAAGAAGCGGAACAACCATTTTGGAGCCAACGTCATCGTGCTTAATAAACCTGTGGCGGGCGCTGCAGGACGTACATTCCGGCTTGTTGTGCAAACATTCGTATTTATTACACCCGTCTTTGCCTCCTTCAAGAGTCCAGGTGGAGAACTTCCCTATATCGTGCAGAAAACCTGCAAGTTTCAGATGATTTATCCGGGGAAATCCGCCAAAATCGACTCTTACTAAGTGCTCTTTAATTTCCTCAGGAGCATTTGCGTACTGAATTTCTATCTGCCTTACGGTTTCTATGACATGATGGAATAAATCCAGATGATGATGGGTGTTTGGTGTAACTTTTTTCATCTCGATAACGCAAGGAAATATTTTATCTAAAAGCTCAAATTCATCCATTTTCAAAAGAACTTTTGAGGTATAATCACCGCCGAAGAGTTTCAAAAGTTCATAGTGAATCCGCTCCGGCGCCGGGTTAAGAGCAAGCGGTAAATATTTTTTTATAGCAGCTTCCAACTCCGGTGTCATTGAAAAACCGGTTGTTGCAGCAAACCTGAAAGCTCTTAAAATTCTAAGAGGATCTTCTTCAAAATTCTTATCATCAATGTGTCTTAAAACTTTATTTTTTAAATCCTCCATCCCGCCTGTTGTATCAATAATTTTGTCCGCTTTAAGGTCATAGGCTATGGCATTTATTGTAAAATCACGCCTTTTCAGGTCTTCTTCAATTGTTTCACCCTGAAGCTCCGATATATCAAAGAAATTAATTTTATCCTCAAGAACTACACGATAAATTTTGTTTTCGGAGTCAAGCACAATAAAAGTTCCGCAAAAATCCTCCGCAAGTTTTTTTGCAAACTCTTCTGCACCTTTGATTGTAATATCCCTGTCAGTAATGGTTTTTCCGAACATTAAATCCCGTATTGCGCCGCCTACAAGATAACCGTCATGGATTTCAGACAAAAATTCATCCCTGATATTCATAGATAATATCTCCTAAAGCGGTAATAACGGCGGTATCGGCTTTCAGTATCAAATCCCCCAGAGTAATCATAGGAAGATTTTTCCCTCTAAAGTATTCAAATTCCCGCTCCGAAAACCCGCCTTCCGGTCCGATGATTACAAGAAATTTCTCGCCTTTTTTTACCGGATTCTCTCTCAAATACTGTTTCAGGCTCATCTCTGTCGAGCGTTCCGCAAAAACTATAATTCTGTCAAAGTCTTTAGATAAGACTTCTTCAAGAGTTGAAAGTTCGTGGCAGGTCGGAATCTTTGCCCTCTCACACTGTTTGGAAGCTTCATACATAACCCGCTGCCATTTTTCGTGTTTGTCGACTTTTAAAGCACAATTATCCGTTACAACCGGAAAAACTTCTCTTATACCAAGCTCTGTAGCTTTCTCCATAATCGTAAGCTGCGAATCGCTTCTCAAGGGGCTTTGTGCTAAATATAAGTCAAAATCCAAATCTCTTTTTGACGGATAAGATTTTTGAATCTCGCAAATAATTTCTTTAGAGTTAATCTCCTTAATGATTGTTTCATACTGAATCTGGTTATCATCAATAAGCAAAAGTTTTTCTCCCGCTCTTGCACGCAGCGAACGCGCAATATGCCGGTAGTTATCGGTATCTTTTATTGTAATAAGAGGCGGTTCGATTTTGTTGGGATTGTTTTCCTTATTTATCCCTGGATTTCCCCCTCCGCCTATAAAGAAGTGCGGCATGATGTTTCTTTGTACTCCGTTTTGAATTTCTTAATAAGTGTTACTAACATTATTGTACACAAAACAACGGCAGAAATACCAAGGCTGTACCAGAAACCTAAAAGATTTAATTTTAATTTAAGCCCGAAGTAACACCCGAGAGGAATTGATATAAGCCAGTAAGCAATAAAGTTTGCAAGCATTACAACTCCGGTTTGTTTAATTCCTTTAAACACTCCTGCAAGCGCTACCTGCAAACCGTCAAAAACTTGAAATGCGCACAACATATAAACTACAGGTATACAAACTTCAACAAGCTCTGCATCTTTTGTAAACAAACTTAACAGAAGTTCCGGAAAAATTCCGACAACACTTGCAGAGCAGGTCATAAATGATACACACATTGCAATACCTGTATAAGCGTAAGTTTTAAGCGATTTAAAATACTTAGCCCCGTTTGCAAACCCGACTTTAACAGCGGTAGCGTTTGATATAGCAAGCGGTACCATAAATGATACGCTGGTGAGGGTGCAGACAATATTTTGAGCTGCTGCATAAATCCCTGAGATTCTGCCTAAAATTATTGTAATAGCATTAAACCCGATAAATTCTATCATAACGGCAAGAGATGCCGGAACGCCGACGCGGAGCATATCTTTGTAATAATTTTTATCCTTGTGGTGTTTGATATTTACTTTTTTATAGCAATAAATTAAAAGCACAATTCCCATAATATATCTTGTAATCAAACTTGCAAGTGCAAGCCCTGCCGTTCCCATCTCCGGAATTATTCCCCAGCCGAACGCCAGAATAACATTTAAGCCAAGGTTTATAAAAATACAAATAACCGTTAAAATATTCGGAAAAACAACAATCTCAAATGCCTGCAAAAACTCTTTTACAACACAATGGATATAAGCGCCGAAAGTTGAAAAAACTGTTATCCAGAAATAGTCCTTGATTAAAGGCACAAGCCTTGCTTCAAACCCGAATTTGTCAATAAGCGGAATGAATGCCGCTATTAGAATTGACATTATGACCGATAGAATCGAGGCAAATTTTAATGAAGGGTAAAAATATTTTTCCGCTTCTTTTCCTGCCCCCCGGTAATTGGAAAGAATTGCGGAAGTGCTTCCTAATATTCCGATTCCGAATATCATAATGCAGTTAATAATAGCCGTTGCAAGACTTACAGCCGCAAGCGTATCAGTTGAATACCTTCCCGCGACAATAACATCTCCGACACCTATCATAATGAATCCTAAATTACCCAGAATAATAGGTCCTGCAATATTTGCAATATCTTTTATATAAAAATTTCTGACCAGCATAATGACAATATTGTATTATAAAGCAAAAGCAGAATAAAGGGGGGAGAAATGCAGGTTGGGTGAAACCATAATTTACAGAGCTTTTGTCGGGCTGAAGCCAGACCTATTATTTCATTCACCAAGCGAAAAAATGCATTAATTGAACGACAACGCATGTTTCTTCTCTATGCAAAAACATTCAGCTTGTAGAATTACATACCAAAACAATACATTTACCCCGGAGAGGGCTAGGGAGAGGGGCTGCTGTCAAGCTATTTTGCCGCTGTAAACCTGTTTACAGTCTCTTTTATATTATAAAAAAGCCCTGATAAAATATCGAAAATTTCTTCAAACGTCAAATTCTGATTATTCACAAGCAAAATAGATTTTCCGTCCTGACAGGATTTCGGCGCTACTGTAAATTTAACTCTTCTTAATATAGTTTTATCTAAACCGTTTTTTATAATATTCCACTCATACGGAGTAAACGGCGAATATATTCGTATGTCGTTTCCGGCTTCGCGTATTATTGTGATTCCGCAATCTGTTGCAGCAAGTCTTATCCTTATTAATTTTATGAGATTTTCGACCTCATCAGGAATCCTTGAGAAGCGGTCTTTCCACTCTGATACAATGTAATTAAGCTCTGTTTCATTTTTAACATCCGAAAGTCTTTTGTATTCAATCATTTTCTGTTCGGTTGAACCGACCCATTCATCCGGAATATAGGCTGTAATATTTATATCAACAATTGTCGGTTTATTTGCTTTAACTTTTTCGCCCTTGAGTTCATTCACGGTTTCTTCAAGAAGCTGGCAGTACGTGTCGAACCCGACATTAATCATATGCCCGTGCTGCTTGGTTCCTAAGATATTGCCGACGCCTCTAATCTCGACATCCCGCATTGCAATCCTGTACCCGCTTCCGAGAGTTGTAAATTCTTTTATAGCTTTTAATCTTTCTGTTGCTTCTTCCGAAAGCCCTTTGTATTCAAGTTGTTTTGTTTTGCCGTCTTTTGTTACCTGATTGTATTTACCCTTGTAGAAGCAGTAACAGTAAGCCTGTTTTTCGCTTCTTCCCACACGACCCCTAAGCTGGTAAAGCTGCGCCAAACCAAGCTTATCGGCTTCGTGAATAATCATTGTATTAGCGTTTGGAATATCAAGCCCGTTTTCAATAATTGTTGTACAGAGAAGAATGTCGGACTCGTGGTTATCAAAACCTATAATTACATCTTCAAGCTGCTTTTCGCTTAACTGTCCGTGACCGATTGCTATTCTTGCATGCGGTACAAGCTTCTGCAGCTCAAGTTTAAATTCCTCAATAGTTTCAACCCTGTTATAGAGATAAAATACCTGCCCGTCTCTGTCTAATTCGTTAACAATAGCATTTTTGACCGTCTGCTCGTTGTATTCGCCGACAAAAGTCTTAATCGGGAGTCTGTTTTGAGGCGGAGTGTTAATTACTGAAATATCTTTTATTCCGGACAAAGACATATAGAGCGTTCTCGGAATCGGAGTTGCTGACATTGAAATTATATCAATATTTTCCCTGAATTCTTTTAATTTTTCCTTATGCCTTACGCCAAACCTGTGCTCTTCGTCGATTACAAGCAAGCCTAAATCTTTGAATGAGACATTATCCTGCAAAAGGCTATGTGTTGCAATTACCACATCGCATTTACCGGTTGCAAGGTTTGTCAGAGTTTCTTTACGCTCTTTTGCGCTTCTAAAACGGCAGAGAAGTTCGACATCAATTCCGAACGGTTTAAACCTTTCCGATACGGTTTGAAAATGCTGGAGAGCAAGAACTGTTGTCGGAACAATTACCGCAACCTGCTTAAGCGAAGTTACCGCTTTAAACATAGCTCTCATTGCTACTTCCGTTTTGCCAAAACCGACATCACCGCAAACAAGTCTGTCCATAGGATTCGGGCTTTCCATATCCGCTTTAATCTGGTTGATTGCTTTGAGTTGATCCGGAGTTTCTATATATTCAAAAGTATCTTCCATTTCTAATTGAAGAGGTGAATCCGGCGCAAACTCGATTCCTGTCTGCATTTTCCTTCTTGCATAAAGTCTCAATAAATCATAAGCAATCGTTTCAACTTCTTTTTTGACTCTTGTTTTCGTGTTTTCCCAGTCGCTTCCGCCCATTCTGGAAAGCTTAGGTTTAACCTGTCCCGAGCCTCTGTAGCGGCAGAGCATGTTTATCTGCTCCGCCGGAATATGCAATTTGTCTTTGTTTGCGTATTCAATTGTCAGGTAATCCTTCAACTGTCCGTCAAATTCCTGCTTTGTAAGCCCTTTATAAATCCCGACCCCGTGAATTGAGTGAACTACATACTCACCTTCCTGAATATCGTTAATGTTTTCAATATATTCAGCTTTTTCTTTATACCGTCTTTTTCTGTTTGAAGGAACTTCTTTCTGGCGCTTGTTAAAAAGCTCTCTGTCTGTCAGAAGCAGGATTTTTCCGTCTCTTAACTCTGTTCCCTGGGAAGTTATGTTTCTAATGTAGTTAATATCAAAAATCCCGTATCCTGCAAAAACTTCCTTAACCCGCTCCTGAAAATCGGTCGCAATGGTTATCTGGAACCCTTTATGCTCCTGTATAAATCCGGCAGCAGCGTCCATATTTGCATCAAAAATCTGCACATTTCTTGCATCAATATCAATAACTTCATTATTCTCATCAGACAAAAAGTTGTTCAGATAAATTTTCTGAAATCCGGCAATTTTGTTTACAACTTCTGTCAGAGTAAAATGATTTATTTCCTTAAGGGGGTAAATTAGCTGCGTTTTTAAAGCTTCATTATAACTATTGATAAAATTATCATCAATCTGCCCGTATTTTGCGCTGACTTCCGCATACTCATCCACAATAATTACATAATCATCAAAATAGTCAAAAATGCTTACAAGATTGTCGTTAAAATAAGACTGGTAAACATTTATCCCCTCAAAATATCCTTCGTTTTCAAACGGCTCTTTTAGTTCTGGCGGAAAATCTTCCGGCATTTTATCAGGCAGGACAAATTTATACAGCGGTTTGATATTTACTCCCTTTATTTTTTCAATAGATTTCTGGGTTTCGTTATTGAAAAATCTTATATCAACAATCTCATCCCCCCAGAATTCAATTCTCACCGGATTATCTTCCAGCGTATAAATATCGGCAATATCTCCTCTTATGCTAAACTCCCCGATATCAGAAACCATAGTTGAGCGCTTGTAGCCAAGCTTTGTAAAGCGTTTCAAAAGCTCCTGCTGGGAAATACTGTCACCGATGTTGAGGTCAAAAGAATTTTCCTGAAAAAACTCTTTAGACGGAAACTTTTCCAATAAGACTTTCACCGGCGCAATTACAATATCAGGTCTGTCAATTAGCGTTTTTACCTGCTTTTCATAATCGTACAAACTTCCCGCTACAGCTTCATAAGGAGAAATGTTTTGATAAGGAATCGTAAACGCTTCAAGCTCAAACAACCTCTCTAAATCTGCGGAATATTTTAAAGCAGACTGCTCGGTTGAGGTTATAAACAAAACTTTTTTACCGGAAAGTTTATAAATATATTTCAGCAATAACAGCCGGCTAAACGTCGTCAGACCGGTGAGAGTAAAACTTTTACCTTTTTTTACATTTCTGACAAACCTGTCAAAAAATGAAGCAAATTCAAGTTTCATAATAATAAGCCGCTGTCCTTATTTATCAACAATATTAACTTAAATATTGAAAGATTTCAATTGAAGAAGACCAAGCGGAGTTTAGCCGCATTGTCAATTGCGTTCAAAAGAAAATTTGCTTCCTAAACTGCTAAGTCCTCAACACTCGGCATTTACAGCACAGTCTTGAGACATAGTATAATATCTGTTATCATGATAATAGATGCAAATATAGAAAAATTTTATGGTCAAAAAGAAACTAAAACACATTACCCCGCAAAATTATCTAAAATATTATTACGATATTCCTTCCGAAGGCAAAACTTCTGCCGGAAAACCGCTCAGGAAGCTTAAAGGGATTACCTGCCCGTACCGTGGTATAAAAATTATTCCTACAGATACTATCAAAGGATTTGAAAAGAATTTAGCAAAATGTAAAACCGCAAATGATGGTGTAGAGCTCCTTTCTTTCTATCAGACACATATGCTTCCGGTAGAAAAAGTTATGTTTGCTATTTTTAAAGACTTTGCGCTAATAAATCCCAATGATAACCTTCAAAACTGTCTGAACATGATTCGAACAAATTGTCTTACCAAACTAAAACTGGAAGAAATGGAAGTCCTTGATGATGTTGACAGACTGACAAAAAAGCTTTCACCTCAAACTGCATTAAAAATAAGAGCAAAGACAACACGATGCAGGCAAATAATTTTAAGCAGTTCAACACATGACACTTTCAAAAGAAAAACTTTTTTGACTTCACTTGAAGAAATAATTCCTCATGAAAATGAGCGGGAAATATTCAGTAATATAAAAAATAAAGCATTATTTCTTCCTACCTCGGAAAGTAGTAGAAATGCATTTGTCGTCAAGTATTCCAGACGCAGTCAGACTGAAATCATAAGACGTATATTTATAGCATCAACCGGTTCAATAGAACACATAATACCGGCTTCATTAGGCGGAATGAATACAATAGGTAATTTTCTTTTGACCTCTGCCGGCGGAAACCGTTACAGAGAAAATATGCCGTTGACGGAGTATCTCAAAAGACATCCAAAAATTCCGCAGTACATGCAAATATATATTGATGATATTATAAGAGAAGTTCATAACCAGAATCTGCAAGGCAATGAGACTTATCCATATAAGATAAAACAAAAACTATTTGAACAGTCCTGCGGCAGAATAGTATTAAGTCTCTCTAAATATAAATATACTGAAGAGGAAGCTGCTTTGAAAGAAGAGGCTTATAATTTTAACGGAAATTTGCAATATTAAATTAAGTTTTTTATAAAAATCAAACAAGGAAAGAGTTATATCACCTCTTGAAAATCTGATTTGGTTGTTATATCATAAATTCTGTTACACATAGTTGCTATAAAGGTGGTGAAAATATAAATGGCAGAAGTTAAAGTTGGCGAAAACGAAAGTATTGAAAGCGCCTTAAGAAGATTCAAAAAGAAAATTCAGAAAGCTGGTATTTTATCAGAAGTTAAAAAGCGCGAAAGATACGAAAAGCCGAGCGTAAAGAGAAAACGTAAATCAGAAGCTGCACGTAAGCGCAAAGTATAAATTAAAAAACCGGTTATTTGTAATAACCGGTTTTTTAATGCAACTATTTTAATCGTTTTAGTAATTTTAGACAAATTTGTGCATATTTTTTAACTGTAGCAGGAAAGTTTCCTTTAATGATAGATTTTAACTCTTCTTTGCTGCTATTATTTTCTATAATTTTGCTGCCCCGTTTTTTTAAATACAGTTTAAAACGGGCTGCTGTTGAATCAGGCTTAATTGTTTCAACTTCTACAACCCTGCTGTCAGCTTTTAAAGAGGGCTTTTTGCTAAGAGTTACAATATCAACATAGCTGCAGCCGGGTTTGCCGCCTGTAAACCCGTTAATCGGTCTGTAGCCTTCCGAGGGGTTGTATACTCTTAAAATTCTGTTTTTAGGCCATTTTTTATCAGGATATGACCAATCCTGATTATAAATTGCATAATATTCTTTTTCGATAACACTAACTTTAGGGCGTCTTTTTTTATCGATTTCATTAAGCGACACATTATTTCCCTGCTTTTTAATGCAGCGCCAGATTTTATTTTTTGGTTCTAATGTTTTATATTGAACTGGCGATACATCATCAAAATATGTTGACAAATATCCCATTTACAATCCTTTCTGCTTTTTTGTATTAAAACCAAAAAAAATAAAATTTGCTAGTTATTATTACGGAGTTTTTCTACAAACCGTTTTAAACGTTCCATCGCTATTTTAAGATTATCAAGCGAGTATGCGTAAGATATTCTCAAAAACCCTTCGCCGCTTTCTCCGAAAGCATTCCCAGGGATTGCCGCAACACGTTCTTCTTC
>CALUSN010000016.1 GCA_944323435.1 Candidatus Gastranaerophilales bacterium
TGCCGTTTATTTCAAGATAAAATTTTGAAGCTCTGTATGTATTGCAGCCTTTTATTACAAAATCATTTAAAGCGAGCGCGTTTTCTGATTCAAGCATCAGCCTCTCTTCCGTAGAATATTTTCCGTCAAGGACTTTAGATACAACATCATCAATCTCCTCTACACCAGCCTGAGAAAGAAATCCTAATCTTCCGAGGTTTATGCCCAGTACCGGAGTTTTTGCGGCGGCATAAAATCTTGCCGCCTTTAAAAGCGTTCCGTCACCGCCGATTACAAATGTAAACCCGCCGAAGTTTTTCATATTGTCGATATCAAAAGTCTGAAATTCGACACTCTTTTGCAGAAGCGTGTTTTCCAAAACTTCAAGAATACTTGAATATCCGGCTATCTTATTATTGTATACAACATTTATTTTCATACAAAGGATTATATCATATAATTAGGGTTTGTGATACAATAGGGTCAATAATACCGTTGAGGATAAATTTATGATAGAAATGAAAGTTATGGGCATAGCTCTTGATGTGAGAACAAATTCTCCGATAGTAGTTCTTCACGATTTGAATAACAGAAAAGCTCTTCCTATATGGATAGGTTCGGCAGAAGCAAGCGCTATAATAAGATGTATTGAAGGGCTTGTTGTTGCACGCCCGATGACACACGATTTAATTTCAAATATTATTGAAAAAACAGGATATTCGCTTGAAAAAATCGAAATTAATGATGTGGAAAAAGAAACTTATTTTGCAACTCTGTTTCTCCAAAAAGACGGCGAAACTCTTGAAATTGACGCACGCCCGTCTGATGCTATAGCAATAGCAATGAGAATGGAAGCGCCTATTTATGTAACCGCAAATGTGCTTATGAACGGCTCTGTTTCCACTGACACTGCAAAAGATGAAGAAGAAGCGCAGGAATTCAAAGACTTTATCCAGAATATCAAACCTTCTGATTTTGAAAAAATGATGAAAGGCAAACACCACGAAAACGACCAGTAGGGGTAGGGGTAAATGGATTTTATTGGTGACTGAGTGATTAAGTGACTAAGTGACTGAGAATATGAAAATGTCGATTGGGTGAAACCAAACAATAACTGAGAAATATAGAAAATTATTGTCGGGCTGAAGCCCGACCTGTTACTTAACGTCATTGCGAGGGAACAGCCCGAAGCAATCTTGAACGAGGTTAACCCCTCACCCGAATTTCTAAGTTCGCTAAACGCTCACTAAGAAATTCTTCCCTCTCCCGCAAGGGGCGAGGAAATAAATTTGACAATTAAATAAAAATGGATTGCCACGACCCTGACGGGTCTCGCAATGACTGCATTCCGGAAGTGAAGTAGTGTGGAGCTTGCTCCACAAGACAGTAACCGACAGAGCTTTATCCCGACAATAACTTCAAATCAGGTTTGGTTTGCCAACCCAAGAAAAACACAACTAAAAAAAGAGGAACAATATGAATTTAAACAAAAATTATGAAAATCTTGAACAGAGCTACTTATTTTCTACTGTTGCTAAAAAAGTGAATGAGTATATATCAAAAAATCCGGACAAAAAAATTATAAGACTCGGAATAGGTGATGTTACCCGCCCGTTATGCAAGAAAGTAATTGAAGCTATGCATAAAGCAGTTGACGAAATGGGGGTTCAAGCAACTTTTAGAGGCTACGGACCTGAGCAGGGATATGATTTCCTGCGGGAAGCGGTTCAAAAATACTACAAAACGCATAATGTGAATTTAGAACTTGATGAAATATTTATTTCAGACGGTGCAAAGAGTGATTTGGGAAATATTCTGGACTTGTTTGGAGAAGATAATACAGTCCTCGTTCCTGACCCTGTTTATCCTGTTTATGTGGATACAAATATTATGGCAGGCAGAAAAGTTGTTTTTGCAGACGCAAACGGGGAAAACGGATTTTTGCCAATGCCTGATGAGAATATTAAGGCTGATTTGATTTATATTTGTTCTCCTAATAATCCGACAGGCGCGGTTTATAACAGAGAGCAGCTTAAAATCTGGGTAGATTATGCAAGAAAGCTCGGCGCAATTATTCTTTTTGATTCGGCTTACGAATGCTTCATCTCTGATGCGGAACTCCCGCATAGTATTTATGAGATAGAAGGTGCAAATGAGTGTGCAATAGAATTTTGCTCGCTGTCTAAAATGGCTGGGTTTACCGGCACAAGATGCGGATATACAATTGTCCCGAAGACATTGGGTAAATTAAATAAAATGTGGCTCAGACGCCAGACGACAAAATTTAACGGAGTTCCGTATATTGTTCAAAGAGGCGCGGAAGCTGTATTTACGCCGGAAGGGCAGGAAGAGATAAAAGAAAATATAAATTATTACAAAGAAAATGCAAGAATAATTTCCGATACGCTAAAACGTTGTAATATCCGGCATGTGGGCGGTAAACACTCGCCTTATATCTGGCTGAAGTGTCCGAATAATATGAAATCGTGGGAATTCTTTGACTATCTTCTGGAAAACGCGCAGGTTGTGGGAACCCCGGGAGCAGGGTTCGGAAGAAACGGTGAAGGATACTTTCGTTTGACATCGTTCGGTTCAAAAGAAAATACTACAGAAGCTATGCAAAGATTTGAGAATTTGTTTGGGTAAAACCGGATGAGATACATAGCAATAACAGATATTCACGGTGAATTAAAAAAATTAGAAAGCGTTCTTTCCCAAATTAATATCCGACCTGACGATATATTTGTCTTTATGGGTGATTATATAGACAGAGGTCCGGATTCTAAAGGTGTGGTTAACAGAATTATTGAACAATCCAATACTAATAAATGTATTTACCTTATAGGCTCACACGAATATGCACTTCTGCATTCCGATGAGGATTATTACAAATATTTATTTGATAATTATGGCGGTCCTGCGACAATAAGAAGTTACGGTAGTTTTGAAAATATTTTCAGAATTCATGGAAACTTTTTCAGAAGCTTAAAGTTTTATTATCTCACGGAAAAATATCTGTTTGTGCACGCTGGCATAAATCCTGATTACACGCTGGAAGAACAGCAAGAAGAAGATTTGGTATACATCAGAGGGAAATTTATTTATTCAAAACACAAACTTCCGCAAAAAATTATTTTTGGTCATACTGAATTTGAAAAACCATATATTGATGAGGATAAAATCTGCATAGATTTGGGCTGCGGTAAATATCCAAACGCCCGTCTGTGTGCTTTAATTTTGAATGATAACGGGCGCGAAGAGTTTGTTTATTCGGATTGATTTTATTGAAAAAATTCCCTATTCATTCTGTCAATATTTTTTCTGTAATTTTTATCAATCGAAATTGCTTTAGACTTTTCTATAGCATCAAGAAAAACTTTATTATCAATTTCAGAAGCCGTATCTATTCTTGCCGGAACAATAAGCCCTGTTTCTAAAAAATATCTGCTGCTTGACTCTGATGACAAATACTGTATAAATTTCATTGCTTCCCGTTTATGTTTGGAATCTTTAGCAATAGCCCAGCCGGAACTGTCAAGCTGAACAATCCCCGGGAATGTTATGACATCCCAGTTGAAAGAAGCTCTTTCACTAATTTTTGGATACATCCATCTGCCGGAAAGATACAGCCCGATTTTTCCGTCCATAAACATTTGGGCAAGGGTTGAACTGCCGATTTCTGAGGGAAACGGGGCATATTTCCCCTCCAAATTTTTATAAAATTTGAGTGATTTTTGCGGATTAAAAATATCTTCCCCCATTGTTAAAACGTATGGAAACATAAAATATACGTCTCGTTCATAACTTATTCCGTATTTTCCCGTTTTATCAAGAATTCCTATTAATTCCTCCAAATTCTTCGGAGTTTTATCTATTATATCTTTATTTCTGTAAAATACTAAATTTGAAATATCTCTGGGTACAGCGTATAATTTGCCTTTATAACTTAATGCCGTCAGACTTTCCGGATAATAAACCTGCATATCTGTTAAATTCGTTAAATCTTCCAGCTTAGACGCGTATTGCGGCAGATACAAATTATTTATAAAAATTACATCAGGAGCCTGTGAAGATGCAAAAAGAAGATGTATTTTCTGAAAATAATTCTGTGGTATATGTATAAATTGTATTCTTATATCAGGATTATCCTTTTCAAAGTCGTCAATTATTTTATTAAGTATTTTGACTTCCGTAACAGAACCCCAGGTTGAAAAAGTAATTTCAGTGATTTTATCTCTTTTATTGCATCCGCATAACAGAAATGAACAAATAAAAAGAATTAGCAGCTTCTTTAGCATAAATCCATTACAAATTCCATGTCATTCTGCTTAACGTTTAAAATAAATTTGTGAATTCCAAGTCTTATAATATATCGCATAGTTCCATCATCGAGCTTCTCACTAACTCTTGATTGTAATTTTTCCGTATCAAGTTTCTCATAGTATTTGATTTTAAAAACTTTGTCTCCGGTAAAACCAAGAATACTGTATCCGCTCTCATTTTTAGCCAAATAACAACCCATTTGGTCTGTAAAATAAGAAACATTTACTATTTCAAATTTTTTGCCGTCCAGTACGCAAAACTCCGGAGCCGGTTTTTCGGGAGCAACTGTGTCTATGCCATTAGCACCACTATTAAGGCTGGTTATTTTTGCCTTTCTTTCATTTTCCAAATCTTTGATTTTGCTTAACAGTTTGTCTGCTTCGGATTTCCCGGTCTCTTTTATAGCAGCATGAGCGGATGACGGCGTTGCCTGTTCAGGTTTTAATTCGGTTTTTTGTTCAGCCTTAGTGATCCTGGCATCAGAAGGATGTGCAGCGGCTTCATTAACTAAAGGTTCAGAGATTATTTCTGCTGTTTCATCAGGCAGTGTTACATTTTTTACGGAAGGTTCTCTGTCTAAGTCAACATACTTGCCGTCATACAATGTTTCAAAATCATTTTGCTCACTCTCTTTTACTTCCGGCAAATCCTCTTCTTCATTAATAATTTCAAAATTATCACCAAACTGATTAAATTCCGCCTGCATTTCTGAAACTGTAGGAAGATCATTTATAATTTCAAATTGTCTTGTGCCGTCATCAAATGGTTTGAAAGTAACATTTGTAATGTTTCTAAGCAAAGCTTCTTCATCTACCTTAACTTCTTCCGGTTCAGGTGTTTCATATTTTTCCGGATGCTTAAGCATATCCTCCAAATCCGGGAGTTCATTGGCTATAGACATCTTTTGAACTTCATAATTTGTGTCTACGTACTGAATATCATCTGAAGGCCTTGCTTTGTAGGCTTCTTCATTATTTAACTCTGCAGATAAATCCGGTAATGCAGTATTAAGTTTCAGGGTACTTACCTCATACCCTTCACTTGCATATACAACCTGAGGTTTGACCTCTGATTCAATTCTTCTTCCGCCCTGCTTTTTCAACGCTTCAGACAAATCCGGCAGCATGTCTTTTACATTTAATGTAAGTAATTCAGACGTTTTATGCGGCTTTGCCTTTTGTCTAGCGATTTCGTCCTGCATTTCCTGCATACGGGTAGGATTTGTACGTAAATCTGTTATGAAATCATCATCTATTTCTACACTAATTAATTTGTATAATGCATCAATGTCTTCTTTTGTAAATAATATATTTTGCTGAGTGATATATGTTGTAACCAGTTTCTCAAGAATTTCTGTCGGCGTAGGTCTCTTATTCTTTTCTGAAGATTCAAGTAACTCCGGAGCCAGTCTTTTTGTTTCATCACTGATTTCCGAGTCTATCAATGTTTCTATTTTATCAACATCATCTTTTGAAAATTCAAGTCCTTCTTCATTAATACATTTATCATATAATTCTTCGTTTATACCCTCTTTTTCTTCTTCAGAAGAATCATAAGAACTTTCATCATCAAAGTTATAAGAGCTTAGAAAATCTTCTAATGCATTGTTAACATTATTTTCCGGGAAAAAGTCATTATTAGGTTCTTTATTATTCTTTTCTTTCAATAATTCGTCTAAATCAACGATGTTTTCAACTTCCTGAACAGTATCCTCCTCTGGCTCCTGTATATGACTCTCCTGCAAGGATGCTGTCGGCATGGTTTCCGGACGTGTATATTTTTTGTCAATATTATTAATTGTAGTATTAATTCTTGTTTTCTTTGCCGTGTCTTTCTTTTTATTTCCGGATTTAGGTTCGTCGCTGACATCATAATTAGCCTGCTCTCCGGTAATTTCAACAAGTTTATCTTTTGCTTTAAGCATAAGAAATACTGCTATAGTAACTACAAGGGCGGCGCCGAGAAAAATATAAAGCAGCTCTTTATGTTTAGCCGGTTGTTCTTCTTCCTTCTCTAAATCTTCCAGAGTTTTTTCTTTTAACATGCCAGAACTGTCACTACGGATTTCATTTCTTCTGCTTGTTTGGAACTGTTTTAAGCTTTCATTAATATCAACCGGCGAAGTTTGATCAACTCCGCTTTGAGAATGAATAGTATTATATTGCGAAGAATTACTGCCGGTTTCTTCAGTTTCGGCCGTATCATCATAGAAGGAGTCTTCCAGTAAATCAGGCTCAGGAGCCTGTGCCGGAATATATAATTCTGTATGAACGCGAAGCTGGGTATCAGGCAAAGTTGTAAAAGTTATCTGGGTATAACCCGAGTTTTCTGTCGTATAAGGCATTGTTTTTATATCCATACTGGAAATGCCTTCTACAAGCGGAACTTCCTCTGATATTTGACTGTTTGTTTCGGGTAATCTTATAACATAAGTATTAGCCCCCCGTCTTATCGGGCTGATATTGTTTGTTACCTGTTCTTTTGTCTGCAGCACAACGTACACCCGCCCCTGACCGGTTGATTTCAGGTTGAGTGACATTAAACTGTTTCTATAATTTTCTTCGCCAAAAGCCCCGACTACTGTTATTGCGGAAGCCAGAACTAATGCCAGCGTTCTCTTCTTAAATCGCTTCATATATAAGTATTCTATCACAACAAATTAAAACTACATATCCACTATTTAAACTACATGTCTGTAATTATAATTCGTTTATCCGATGTAATTTTGTCTACATTAAGAATAGTATATAATATTCCGTTAAAAATCAATTCTCTCATAAAATAGCTGTCATTATTTTCTGTAGAATCTGTTTCAAAGAATTCAAACAACTCATTTATTTTATCTATTAAGAAGGCTAATTTCAGTTCATTGCATTTTACAATAATAACAGGTTTTTTATCATTGTTTTTACAAGAATTAAGATTCAGGAATTTTTTCAGGTTAATAACCGTGATATAGTCACCTCTGAGGTTCATAATTCCTTCTATATAGTCGGGTGTCCCCGGAACGTTTGTGATAGCGGCATCTTTTAGAACTTCTTTAACATAGTTGAGTTCTATACAATAGGAATCATCATTCAGTGTAAATGATATATATTTATTTTTAGCATGAAGTTCTCCGGAAGCTAATTTTAATGCGGATTTGTCAGCTATAGCCAGAGTCCGTTTGTTCATGATGTTTTTAGAAGTCTCATCCAGAGGAAATAATGATAAAATATCTACTTCAGGCCAATTCTGATCATGCTGTTTTAATAAATTTTCAATTGCATAAATATTTATAATAAAAATAGTTTCTTTTTGATACTTATACAAAGATTCTATAATCATTTTCTTGTCTGCAAAAGGTATTGCATCAACAAGTGCCGAGTCAAAAGGCAAAATTCCCAAAACTTTATCTGTTATAATCCCAAAAATAACTTCATCCGTTTTTATAATCAAAAGTTCATTATTAATACTATATTTTGGAACATCCATGTTTAAATAAAAACGTATATCTATAACATTGATAACGAAATTATTATATTTTAAAAGCCCTATAATATTGTTTGGAAGTTTTTGAGGGTAATCAAGCTCGGGAAGTTTCATTATTTCCAGAATATTATCAGTGTTTACGGCATATTTATTTCCTCCGACACTAAAATATAGATGAGTATTTTTTTTCTGTTCTATATAATTATTGCTGCTCATGCAAAACTACCCTGTTTCTGCCGCCTTCTTTTGCCTTATATAAAGCTTCATCTGCTGATTTTAACATCTCCGCATGACTGTTAAATTCCTGATAATTCATAGTTAAGCCTATACTGACCGTAACTTTAGCCTTCACTCCGTTGTAGTCAAAATCATATTCCTCAACAGTACGTCTTAATCTCTGAACAGGAATAATAGCTCCTTCAATATTAGTTTCCGGCATTATCATAACCATTTCTTCCCCGCCGTATCTGTATAAGAGGTCAGTCTTTCTGAATGCAGATTTCATCAAATCCGCAACAGTTTTTAATACATAATCGCCGTATTGATGCCCGTATGTATCATTAACTTTTTTAAAGAAATCAATATCCAAAATCGCAAGGCTGAAATCAGACGGATGACGTTTTGTACGGTTATATTCCTGCTCCAAGCTTATTTCAAACTGCCGTCTGTTATACAAGCCTGTTAGTCCGTCAAGAACAGACATAAACTCCTTTTCTGTGTATTGATATTTCATTTTAAAAATAGCAATAAGTTCGCTTATCATAATATCAAAATATCTAAAAGAAGCGTAATCCATATCCTGACGCGTATAAAAGCAGATTCCGCCGATAAGTTTTTTGTCAAAAACGAGCGGTATAATTATTTTGGAGGTTAAATCCGTAAATTTATAGTCAAGCTCTTTGCCAAGAAGAATTCTGACAACTTCAAATTTTGAATTTTTAAAGGTTTTATATTCCTCCATTTTTCGGAAAAAGTCGTATTGAATATCCGACAAAAGACTTTTATTTAAGTTTCTTCCCAGAGTATCTATATAGAGAATATTTTCTGCAAAATCATCCGGAGAAGCAAAAAATATACCGGCAACAGAATATTCTACAAAGGAACTTAGCAAAGAAAACAGCTTTTCAACCAGCACTCTTTCATAATTCATAAAGTCGCTCAGGTTTCTAAATTCATTTGCAAAAACTGATTTAAGAAGCAAATCATTTAAAATCGTATTAAGCCTTACCTGTGCAGATTCCGGAGATGATTTTGCCATGAGCGCAGCTTTGTATTCATCAGTAAGAGGATAACGTCTTAGAGTAGCTTTTATGTTTCTTACGAGCTCGTTCATATCAATTGATTTGGACAAAAATAACTGTGCTCCGGCTTTTTTACCCCAGAAACTATCTATTTTTTTATCCAGAACCGTAAGCAGAATAACAGGAATTTTTTTTATTTCCTCTACGTTTTTAATCATTCTGCAGAGTTGATACCCGTCAATAACAGGCATCATAATATCAGACAATACAAGGTCCGGCACATATTCAAAAATCTTTTTGTACGCTTCGCCGCCGTTAGTTGCGGTTTCTACATCAAACCCGTTTGCAATAAGCCCTTCTTTTAGAAACTTTAATTGTGTATCACTGTCTTCTACTAATAAAATTTTAGCTGCCATCTATTTGTATATTCCAATTTTGTCTATTTTAGTATAAAATGATTATATAATAAAATTGATAAAAAAACTATAGGAGAGAAGAAGTGGCTGACGAATTTAATTTTGGGTTAAAACAGAAGTTTAATATCAAATGTGCAATAGATATAGTTATTTTTGTTATAGCATGCCTTTTATTTGTGCTTTTTGCAAAAATTAATAATACTGCCCCTTATGATACTTTGGTATTTCTGGTAGTAATTATGATTCTGTACTTCACTGCACACATTCTTACAAAGCAGTGGATGATGCGTTCAATAAAGCAGGCTGTACTGGTTCAGTCAAATTCATTATCAGAAACAACATCTGAATTTATGACTACTATGAATTCCCAAAAACATCTGTCCGATAATCTTATCAGTAATGCAAAAGCATTATCAACAGCAATTGAAAAGTTAAAAGTTTTATCAGACGAATATTATTCTACAACCAAGAATGCAGAAAAACAGGTTAGTCAATCAATTAATTTTTCCCAGAAAGAACATGAGTCAATCTCTTCTAACGCAGATAAAATGCTGGTATTAAGACAAAAAATTCAAATGATTGCCGAGTTAATCCTTGAATTATCGGAACATTCGCAGCAAATAGGAAGCACTATAAGCGTTGTAGATGATATTGCAGAGCAAACTAACATGCTGGCGCTTAATGCCGCTGTAGAAGCAGCCCGAGCCGGTGAACACGGCAAAGGTTTTGCAGTTGTTGCAGGAGAAATCAGAAAACTTGCAGATGAATCAAAACAGGCTATTACAAAGATCTCATCTCTGACTAACAATATACAATGCACCACAAACTCTACAGTAATGGCAACCGAAGAAGGCTCAAAAGAAATTGAGTCGGTTGTAAAAGATATTAATATAGTTTCTGCAAACTCTGAAACATTATTGAACTTAATTAAAGATATTTTAGAATCTTTAGAACTGTTGACCCAGAACGCCAAAAAGCAAAATGATATAATAGAGCGTCTGAAAACAATAGATGAAGAAACAACAGTTATAGCCGAAAATCTTACGCAGACTATGGCGGTTAATTCCGAAAAAATTTCAAAGTTGAATATAATGTCACAGGATATTAAAAATTCCGCTATGGATAATTAATAGAGGATGGAGCTTTGGATAATCAGGGAAATGACAGCAAAAATAAAGAAATGTTTGCGATTTTTCAGTTAGAATCGGAAGAAATTCTTGAACGTTTATTCAATAACCTGTTCGATTTGGAGAAGAAACCTGCTGATAAAGATTTAATTTCTACAATATATCAGGACTTGCATAGTATAAAAGGTGCTGCCCGGATGGTTGGGTTTAATAATATACAAGGTATTTTCCATAAGATGGAAGATATTTTTGATGCTGTAAATAACGGGCAGTTTGTTTTAGACAAAGATACAATAAACTTAATGTCCCGTTCTCTTGAAACTGCATCAAAATACCTGCAGGAATCAGTTAAAAACAGCAGAGAAATTATAGACGAGACATATAATGCTGTTATTTCAAATTTGGAATACATTTTAGAAACCGGAATTCACACCGAATTTACAGAACAGAACAATATAATTGCCTCAATTGCAGATATTGCAGCGGGGAATATAAATCAAGGCTCGGAAGCTTTACCGCAGGAAGAAATTAATCAGGCATTTAATAATTGTTTTGAAATGATTGACGGAATAGTGCCGGAGGAGGAAACGCAGGATATTGTACTTCTTAAAGAAGAAGTTCAAAACATTCATAAATTTTTTATAGATTCCAATTTATACGAAGTAAGAAGTTCTCTGGAGAATGTTATTGCAAAATTAGATTTTGTAATGAATGCAACAAATACCCTGACAATTAGTGAAATATTGGAACTTAGAAATGAACTAAGCTCTGCAGCTGCCAAATTTACAACTTCCTGCATTGAAACAGAAGATGCCGGATTAACATTTTTTGAAGTGGCTGAAAAAATTTCCATGCTTCAGGGCAGCAGTATTTATGCAAAAGAAATCGAAGAAGATATTTTACATCTTAAAGAAGATATCGCGGATCCGAATTTGCTTGAAGTCATAAATATGATACTGGAAATTTTGCGATTTATCTCGGAGAATTCGGTACAGCTGGAAGAACAAATGATGCTGACTCTCAAAAGTGCGATTGAGTATTGTGCTTCTCCAAACGAAAGCTTTGATTATGATTTGATATTACAGCAGCTGGAAATTATGAAGCAGCTTCTGGATTTAAATTATAAAAAAGACAATGAATTGACTGAAATAAAAAATATTTCGACCCAAACAACTTCTAATAATAAATCTTCGTCATCAACAGAAATCAAGACACTGCATGTAAATGCACAAAAACTTGATTTACTGGTAAATCAGCTTGGCGAGCTTATAATAACAAAGATTAAAACTGAAAAAAATCTTGAAAAAATTGATGCAATAAAAATTGCAAATGAAATTTGCCAGAAAGATTTGTTAAAGACTTCAAACTATCTGAGATATTATAATAGAAAATATTTGCAGTCCGGCAGCACAGACCAATATACCGGCGTATTTGTAAAACAGGTTTTTTCTCTTCTTCTGGACATAACACAAAATGTTTCAAAAACAATTTATGACTTAAATTCTCTGTACCGTTCTTCTAAAGAAGATGATATGAAAATGCGTTTAATTATTGATGAAATGGAATCGATGGTTAAAAACATCAGAGTTCTTCCTATTTCAACAGTTTTTAATTCTTTTTCAAGAATGGTCAGAGATATTGCAAATGAAAAGGGTAAGGATATTGACTTTGAAATAGAGGGTAAGGATACCTGTGCCGATAAGAAGATTATAGAAGAAATTAAAACACCGTTGATTCATATTCTGCGTAATGCAATTGATCACGGCATTGAATCAAAAGAAGAAAGAATTGCAAACGGTAAAAGTCCTGTAGGCAGGATACTCTTATCGGCAAAGCAAGATGATAACAAGGTTATAATAGATGTCTTTGATGACGGACAGGGCTTTAATTTACAAAAAATCAAAGACAGAGCTGTCTCCCGCGGATTTTTAACTCAGGAAGATATAGATTCAATGACTGACGAAGCTATTATGAATATTATTTTCTGGCCGGGATTTACTACAGGAGATTCAATAACAAGTATTTCCGGGCGCGGTATCGGGCTTGATGTTGTTAAAACAAAAATTTCCCAGTTAAACGGAAAGGTAAAAGTTATATCTGAGTTCGGCAAAGGCAGCTGCGTTCATATAGAAATTCCGGTAACTTTAACCACACTCAGGGTCTTTTTGGTACAAATATCGGGGCAGACTTTTGCAATACCGATTCAGGTTATTACAACTTTTATTCTAAAAAAACAAAATGAAATAAAAACCAATAACGGTATACGTTCTATAATGTATAATAATAACATTATACCGCTTTATTATCTGGCCGATATTCTTGGACTTGAACCTGTGCCGCGCGGGGATAAAGAAACCATTTTAATTATTGAAAATGATGAAAAAACAATCGGACTTGTAGTAGACCGCTTGCTTGGCGATCAGGATATTTTGCAGAAGAAACTTTCTCCTCCGTTATACAAAGTTAAAAATATTTCCGGTATCACAAATCTTGCGTCAGGGGAGCTCTGTCTTATCTTGAATATGCAGGATATAATGCATTTTGATTTTAATAATGCTGTAAATTCCGCTAACAATCCTAAATTGCTTCCTTCTGATACATTGTCTTACAAACGTATACTTGTTGTTGATGATTCTATTACGACAAGAACGATGATTAAAAATATATTGTTGAATATCGGTTATATGGTAGATGCGGTTCTGGATGCTGAAGAGGCGCTGGTTAAATTAAAACTCAATCATTATGATTTAATTATTACAGACTTAACAATGCCAAAGATTGACGGATATGAATTTATAGAAAGATTAAAGAATGACGAGATGTATATGGATATCCCGATTATTGTTATGAGTTCTATGCCGGAGAAGAGCGCTAAGAGTAAGTTGAATAAGACATTTGTAGATTATTACATTTCTAAAGACAATTTTAACCAAGAAGAACTTGCAAGCCAGGTAAAACAGATTTTAACAAAATATCACAATAAGTAAAAACATTTTTTATTTATATTTCTTCATACTTTGTTGATTATTTTTTACGAAATTTTTATAATGATTCAATGGAGGTGTATTATGCGTATATTACCTGTACAGACTAAAGTGTTACCGGGATTAATTAAGGGTAATAAAACTTTGCCGAAGGAAATTATTAAAACAGCTTCGGCAGCTGCGGGGTTAACAACAGGGGCAATTCTTGGTTCAGAATCCAGACAGACTGCTGATAAAGCCGGCTGGGACGGTTGTGGCTGCGAAGATTGGTGTACACCATTGTTGAGCTTCTGATTTCTTAAAAAATAATGAAATTGGAAAACGCAATTAGAGAATGTTTTGAATATTGTTTTAATACTCCTGTACATTCAGACAGGAATGTATTTTCTGCACTAATGAATTCTCTTCCTGCAGGATACCGGTTTTATTATCCGCTTCAGGTTTCCTGGAAGCTTACGTCTTCCTGCAATCTCAGATGCAGCCATTGTTTTTATTATACGGAAAAAGACAGATTTTTTAATTCTTCTGCGGATTTAACCAAAGATGAAGCTATGCAGATTATAACTAATCTGATTGACGATGTTAATATAATGGCAGTATCTTTAACCGGCGGAGAGATTTTGCTATGCCCGTATTTTTGGGAGTTGTTAAAATTTATAAAATCAAAAAATGTTTGTGTAAATCTTATTACAAACGGTACACTTATAGATAAAAAAATAGCAGCAAAGCTGTCATCTATTTTGAATTTCAAATACGATTCCATACAAATCAGTCTTGACGGCGCAAGTGCGTCTGTGCATGATTCCATACGGGGTCAGGGGAGTTTTGAGAAAACCTGCACGGCACTTAAAATTCTTACTGATTTTAATATTCCTGTAAGAATTGCAACTGCCGTTACTAAAAAGAACGTATTTCAGCTTGGAGAATTCGGGGATTTTTGTAAGAAATTTAAAATTAAAGAAATAGCATTAAACAGGTACAAGATTGTTTCTGATGAGCAGCAATATCTTATGCCCGAAACAGAAGATCTTTTTAAGGGATATGCCCTCTTGCTTGAAAACCTTGACAGAACAAGACTTGATAAAAACTTCTTTTATGTCTATGATTTTCTAAAATATGAGTATGGCCGTTTTTTGTTTGATACAGAAAATCCACCCGCAAAATTCGGAAAAGATAAATTATGTCATTCCCATAGTAAATTTCATCTCGCCTCGGACGGCAAAATTTATCTTTGCACATCAGCAGAATGCGCAGGACTTTGTCTGGGTGATTTAAGAAAAAACAGTTTTGATGAGATTTGGCAGGGGCGTTTTAGCAATCCTTTGTTCAAACAGAGATTAATTAAAAATCTACCCTGTTCTGAATGCCGGTATGAAAAATGGTGCAGATGCGGCTGTGCGGTTGAATCGGTTTGCAGGAACGGCATACCGGACGCACCGACTGAAGAATGCTGCTTTGTTAAAGGAAGTAAAGAATATGATTTTAAAACTTAATAAAAATGTATTAAAAAGGTATGAGCATAATCTTAATGGCGGAACGGTTTTTCTTTTCAACATGAAAACAGAAGAAAGCTGGGTTGGAAACAGTGCTGCCGACTGTCTCCTGCGGTTAATTGACGGAGAGCATACACTGGAAGAAATTTATGAGTATCTTTTTCCGCTATTTGAGAATTTTAATGAAAACGAATTGAGAGAAGCTTTTGACAAAATTGTTAAAAGTCTCTTAGAAAAAGGATTTACGGAAGAAAAAAATGGATAATATAAAAGAATGCGATGCAAAATTATTAATAAAAAAAATAAAAGAATACCGGAAAGATTTTCCTGCCCGCCTATTGATACAAAAAATTAAATCTGAAGGTATTACAAGGTTTGAAAATCCTTATTATGTATCCTGGGAAATTACAGCAGCCTGTAATTTAAGGTGCCGACACTGCTGTTTTGCAGGAGGAGAATACAGTTCAAAAAGCGATATTGATACGGAAACGGCAATTAATCTTGTGCAGGATTTTATAGACATGGACGTTTTAAAAGTTATGCTGACAGGCGGAGAACCTTTTTTAAGAAAAGATTTATTTGAAATTATTGAAATGTTAAAATCACACAATATTATTACCGAAGTAACTTCAAATGGACTGTTGATAACAGATGAGAGCGCAAAACGACTTGAAAAATTATTTAATCCTGTTTGCGATTATGTACAGATAAGTCTGGACGGCGCGACAGCCGGAATACATGAGGATACAAGAGGGAAAGGAACTTTTCAAAAGACTTTGAACAGTATAAAAAAACTTATAAAAAACGGGGTAAAAGTTTACATTAATTGTGTTGTTACTTCTAAAAATTTACATGAAATGTGTGATTTGTATAATCTGGCTTCAAAGCTTGGAGTCAATAAAGTTACTTTTACAAGAGTTTTTACAGAATACAATAATAACTTAATTCCAAATGACAAGGAATTATTTAAAGAAACAATTAAACTTTTAAAACGGGAAGAAGAGAAAACCCCTGTAGAGCTGCGTTTATTTACTATTCCGGGACTTGCATCCTGTAAAGCTTTTAATACTCCGGAAATCATAAAAGAACTGGGGCTGGAACAAGTCTCCGGAGATTTTGATTTTTCCTGCCACAGTGGAGATAAACTTCATATAAGAAGTGACGGAGAAGTGTTCTTATGTTTGCACGCATCTAATATGAATACAGGTTCTTTAGGGAATTTAAAACAAACAGGTTTAACAGAGCTTTTGCCAAATAGAGATTCAAATATTCTTTTCGGCAAAAGAACCATAACTGATACTAAATGCCTAAAATGTATTTATGCAAAAATGTGCAAAGCCGGCTGTCCAGTAAATGCTTATCTTGAGTATAAAAGCATAGATTTTCCGGATTCTGCCTGTAAAATTTCCTAACATAAAATTTTATTCCTGTTTTTTAGATATAAAGACTCTTCCTGCGCATTTAAAATTCGCCATAAGATTGTAACGTAAAATTTACAAATATAAATAGTTTATATTAAATTGAAACCTTATTTTATTTGTGTTTTAATTTCAATATGAGAGAATTTAGATTAAAAAATAATATTAATGTTTGTGTAAAACAGAATAAAAATACGCCGCGAGCTGCTTTAACCCTTAATATTTCTATAAACAAACCTGAGAAATATGCAGGTGAATATTCTATAATGAACAGACTGCTTCTTAAAGGTACAAATAAATATTCATCAGAAGAGCTGTCTGCAATACTTGATGAAAATGCAATTGATTTTACCTGTGAAATGAAATCTGATTATTTAAGACTCAGATTTGTATGTCTTAATGAAGATTTTGAAAAAGCCCTTTCTATTATGCAAGATGTGATTTTGAATTCGACTTTTGAAGAATTTGAAAAAGAAAAAGTTAAAATGAAAGGCGAATTGACTGCAGAGTTGGATTCAGCAAAAGTTAAAGTATCTGATTTATTCACAAAAACTATTTACAAAAATCACTACTACGGTCACAGTTACACAAAAGTTCTTGAAGAGCTGGATAGTGTTACGAAAGATGATGTTGTAAATTCTTATAAAGAAATTCTGGCGAACAGCAAAAAGACACTGGTTCTTGTTGGTGACGTTGATTCTGATATAGTTGAAAAATATCTCGGAAATATTCCTGAATCAGTCGGGTGCGAGTCTTTAATAGAACCGCCTGCACCATTAAAGCAGGAATATACAGAGATTGTGAAAAATGACGCCAATCAGGCTCAAATTCTTCAAGGCTGGCTTGTTCCGACAATAGGGTCTGATGAATATCCGGCTCTTATGCTTTTGAATGTAATTTTAGGAGCAAGCGGCTTGTCTTCCCGTCTGTTTCTGGAATTAAGAGAGAAAAAAGGACTTGCTTATTCTGTAAGAACAGCGTACGAAACACATAGAAAATCTGCTGTATTTAGCATTTACATAGGAACAGAGCCTTCTAATATTCAAACTTCAATAGAAGGATTCAAAGAAGAGATTGAAAAAATTAAAACAATTCCTGTAAGCGAAGACGAATTAAAAAATGCAGTTAATAATCTTATCGGCAAACAGGATTTTATAACCGAAACAAATTCGCAGCAGGCAAATATAATGGCATATTATTCTATTATGGGTAAGCCTTACGGTTATCAAAAAGAGGTTAGAGAAGCGCTTCACCGCGTAACACCGCAGGATTTGCAGCGTGTTGCAAATGAGTATTTTACGAATGATTATATTTTATCTGTTATAAGACCGTAGGAGAAGTGATGAGATTGGCCGGAAATACCCTGAACCCTTCCGTACTTATAATCGGATGTTTCCATGGAGATGAACCGCAAGGTAAGTATTTGATAGAGGAGTATTTAAAGCTTTATCCTGAATCTAACCTGCTTTTTATTCCCTGTCTTAATGAATACGGAGTTAAAAATAAAACCAGAACCAACGAAAACGGAGTTGATTTAAACAGAAATTTTCCCGCAAAAAATTGGGAGTTAACCGAAAAAAATGAGTATTTTGGCGGTGAATACCCTAAATCGGAAAAAGAAACTTGTTTTGTTATAGATACGGTAGAGAAATATAATCCGAAAATAATTCTCACACTCCACGCGCCTTATAAAATTGTTAATTATGACGGAGAAGCCGGAGAGCTTGCGGTAGAGATTTCTAAAATAATAAATTATCCTGTAGAGGGGAATATCGGATATCCGACTCCCGGTAGTTTTGGAACCTGGGCTGGAGTAGAACAAAAAATTCCGACTATAACACTTGAACTTGATGAAGAGATTGATGTAGAATCTTTAAAAGAGTCTGTATTTAAAATTTTTAAATTGCTGGAAAATAAATAACAAGGAATTTTATGGAAGATATAAAAAAGATTGTAGAAGAGTGCGACTTAAAACACATTGCAATAATTATGGACGGAAACAGGCGCTGGGCAAAAGAGAGAAACCTACCGTCAGCTTTCGGTCATAAAAAAGGGGTTGATGCATTAAAAGCAGCAATGAGAGCCTGCGATGATTTTGGTGTCAAATATCTAACTGTTTATGCTTTTTCTACTGAAAATTGGAACAGAAAACCTGAAGAAGTCAGTTTTTTGATGGATTTATTAGCACAAACTCTGAAGAGTGAATTAAAAGAAATGAATGAAAATAATGTTGTAATATCATTCATCGGAGATACAACAAAGCTGAGTCCAAAATTACAGGAAATTTTGAAAAATTCTGTCGAGACAACAAAAAATAATACGGGGGTAAATTTACAAATTGCCTTTAATTATGGGGCAAGAGATGAGATTGTACACGCTGTAAGAGAAATTGTTGCATCAGGAGTAAAAGAAATAACAGAAGATACTATTTCAAAACACCTTTATACCAGAAACATCCCTGATCCGGATTTGCTTATAAGAACGGGCGGAGAGATGAGAGTTTCAAATTATCTTTTATGGCAGATTGCTTATTCTGAAATTATTGTAATGGAGAAGTTCTGGCCCGAGTTTGATAAAGAAGCCATGGCTGAATGTATACTTGAATATAAGCGCAGGAATAGAAGATTCGGAAAATAAACAACTTTAATTGTAACAAGAATCTCTAAAACTTTTGAAAATTTTCTATTCACTATTCACTATTCATTCCTCACTATTCACCAGCTTTAGGGATTCTTCACCCTTAAATTGCTGACGTGTGCAGAATGACGACACTTTTGAACGTACGTAAAATATAATCATAGTTCTTGTCGGGCTATAGCCCGACAAGAACTTCTGTGTAGCAAGCTCCACACTACTTTTACGGCGGTAAACCTTGTCATTGCGAGAAAATCTTTGATTTTCGCGGCAATCCATATTGTTATTTTGGGGTTAGCAAACCCAGCCGACATTTGATACTGCTTTTTTATATATCTTCATTTTTTCTTCTTTGAAAAACTAAGAAGAAAAAACGAAGCAAAAAAGAAGAAATATTGTTGTTTTGAATGCTCTTTGAGCATAGAATTGAATAACTGCTGCACGCATACGCACACATCGCCCCTCGCTAAAAAACGCTCGGGAGAGCTTCGCCGCTGTCAGATATCGTTATATGGCAGTCGGTGTAGGTAGTAGTGTGGAGCTTTCTCCACAAACATTATATAAAATTTTAACCATTTTTTATAATTTAAACTTTGGTAAGGCGTGCATCAAAGCCATTAGTTAGCGCTTTTTCATTAAGAGGAAGCAAATCTTTTTTCTTTTCTCCAAGAACTTTTTCTACACCTTTTGCAAGATACTCTTTTGAGACGATATTGCATACAGAGGAGAGAACACCTAAAGATACAACATTGGTAACTTTACTTGTACCTAAAGAGTTAGCTATATCACCCATAGGAGCAAACACATAATTTATATCATTTCTGGGCTTAGATTCAGCAACAAGCGTAGAATTAGCAATAATTGTACCGCCTTTTTTAACCCTTTGTACAAATCTGTCAAAAGACTGCTGATTAAGAACAAGAGCATAATCCGTATCCTGCTTGTGAACCGAACTTACTTCCGTATCAGAGACAACTACCTCACAATTAACGGTTCCGCCTCTCATTTCTGCGCCGTAACACGGATACCAGGTTACATTTTTACCTTCAAGCATAAACGCATTTGCAAGAACAGTTCCCGCAAGCAAAATTCCCTGACCGCCAAAACCTGCTAATATAAAATTTGTTTCCATTATACACCTATCTTTACTAATATTACTTATCCTCACCAGTATTTCTAAATTCGCCCAGCTCATTAAGAAATCCTGCCTTCACCGTATTCCGCTCACGCTGTCCGGAGAGGGATTAGGCGCTTACATCTTTAAATACGCCGAGCGGAAATACTTTAATCATTTCGTTTCTGACTCTTTCATGCGCCTCCTCCGGTGTCATGTGCCAGTTTGTAGGGCAGGAAGAAAGAATTTCAACAAACCCGAACCCCAGTCCGTCGAGTTGAACCTGAAAAGCTTTTTTGATAGCTTTTTTTGCTTCATTAATATGCGGAACAGAATCCAGCGCAACCCTTGCAGAATAGGCAGTTCCGTCACAAAGCGCAATATGTTCGGCAACTTTTATAGGATAGCCAAAGTATTCTCTGTTTCTTCCGGTCGGAGATGTCGTAGTAACCTGACCCATCATTGTTGTAGGTCCAAGCTGACCGCCTGTCATACCGTAAGTTGTATTATTTATGCAAAAACTTGTTACTTTTTCCCCTCTCAAAGCGGTATGCATTGATTCAGCAAGCCCGATTGAAGCAAAATCGCCGTCACCTGAATATGTGAATACAACTTTATCCGGTCTTGCTCTTTTTACACCGGTTGCAGAAGCCAGAGCTCTTCCGTGAGGAGCTTCCACACAATCAACAACCAGAAAGTCATACAAAAATACAGAACATCCGACTGAAGTTGAAGAGATAATATCTTCCCTTATTCCAAGCTCATCTATAACCTCTGCCACAAGCCTGATTGCAATACCATGGTCGCATCCCGGGCAAAAAGTATATCTAAAATTTTCTTTCATTGATTTAGGAATACTAAAAACTTGTACCATACCTTTTTCCCCTGCATTTACCCCTATATTTGCCCCTTCTTTAAGCTCTTGCTGCTGCATAGCTTACCTCCTTTGCTCTGTCCGGCTGAATTGATTTAGAGGTATTAGAAACCATAATATCTTCTACAGCATCAACAATTTCTTCAACACTCAGCCACTCACCGCAAGGTCTGCTTACAAAGCT
>CALUSN010000017.1 GCA_944323435.1 Candidatus Gastranaerophilales bacterium
CTGCCATTATAAGGCTAAAAAAGGCGAAGCTGTCTATGCTTTATTAATGGATAATGTCAGCATTTGCAAGTAATTTAAAATTTACATTTGTATAACCCAAATGCGCCGGATGAAATCCGGCGCATTTTTTAACGGTTTAAATTCTTTATATAATCTGGTGAGGCATTGTAACCGAACCTCTTTCCAATCTCTTTTGCAGTTCACCTTCCGGATTATAGAACGGAGATACTGTCATAATCCTTGCTGCAATATCAGGGTAATGGTAAATGAACTTTAATTCACTCTCTGTCAAAGGTTTCTGAGTATGTACGTTAGCGTAACGCGCGAGTTCAAGAATATTTCTGGCTTCATTTTCGTCTCTAAACTCGATTTCAAGTTTGTCATACACGTTTCTGAAACCTTTAATCCCGCCGTATTCACCGGTTGTTATCATCCTGCCTGTTTCAATAATTTCCGGCTCGCCCCGTCCGAGTTCTTCAAAGTCATAAAGTTCATAATTTCTTCTGTCTTTAAGTGCTCCGTCAGCGTGTATGCCTGATTCGTGCGCAAAAGCATTATCACCGACTGCCGGCTGGTTTATAGGAATCGGCAAGCCAAATGCGTATGCCGTATATTTAGCAAGTTTCCAGGATTTGCTTAAGTCAATTTGCTCGTCAATTTTGTATTTATTCCTGAATCCTGCTGATTTAAGGCAAGCCAGTAAGCAGGAAACTAAGTCTGCATTTCCTGCTCGTTCTCCCATACCGTTTATCGCGGTATTAATATATGCATCAACGCCGGCATCAACTGCTGCTCTTGCACCTTCTACAGAGCATGCAACCGCCATTCCTAAATCATTATGATAATGTAATTCTATCGGCATCTGCGTTTCTTTTGCAAGACTGTAAATTCTGTTATATGTCGTATTAGGGTCTTCATACCCTAAGGTATCACAGTATCTGAAACGGTATGCGCCGCGTTTTTTAACTTCTTTTGCCAGTTTTATCAAAAAGTCTAAATCACTTCTTGATGCGTCCTCGGCGTTAACACCGATAATTTTTGCCCCTTTTGAAACAGCGCACTCTACAGCTTCACAGGTCATTTTTAAAATATCATCCGGAGTTTTTTTGCCTAAATATTTGCCGTTAATCATCTGCTCTGATGTTGATTGCGAAAGGTTGCAGTTTTCAAGAAGCGGACAATTTGTAAATGACTGATCTACATCTGCCGCAATAGCTCTCATCCAGCCAGAAAGCTTTGTTCGTTTGATAACGCCTCTTTTTACAAGATCTAAATTCGCGTTAAGATAGTTTAACTCGTGCATTGTTGTCGGGAAGCCAAACTCTGACTGGGTTATACCCATATCATCGAGCATAAGATTTATTATGGTTTTTTGCAATTTTGCAAGCCCGAGTCTTGAAGTCTGAACACCGTCCCTGTTAGTAACATCTACAAAATATATTTTAGGCATAAATACCTCCTTGTGTATTGTACACTATATTCCGGTCTCAGGCAAGTAAAGAATTGAAAAAAGTAAAAATCTGCACGTGTAACAAAATCTTTACAATAAGACTTGTCAAATAAACAGGTTTAATGTAAACTTGAATTACACTGGTAGAAAGAAGGAATATAATTATGTCTAAAAAATGTGAAGTATGTGGTAAAACACCTTTAAAAGCTGCTAAATTAACATTCTCTCATAAACAAATTGTAAAAAGACAGTCACCTAATTTACAAGAAATCAGAGTTAATGTAAACGGTCAGGCAAAGAAAATGACAGTTTGTACTTCTTGCTTAAGAGCAGGCAAAGTTCAGAAAGCTGTTTAAGATTATTTTATTTAAATTAAAAAAGAACCGGCTTAATAAACCGGTTCTTTTTTAATCCAGAGTTTTGTGTGCGGTATCTACAACAGAATCTATATCAACTTCTATTTCAGGCTCTCCAGTCGAAAACCAGACCAGATATTCAATATTTCCGGCAGGTCCTTTTATTGAAGAAAAAGTCAGCCCTTTGATAAAATACCCGAGAGATTTAATGCAAGCAAGAACATTATTTATTACCGCTTTATGAGTGTTTTTATCTTTAACCACACCGCCTTTTTCAACAAGTTCTTTTCCTGCTTCAAACTGCGGTTTTATAAGACAAATCATCTCGTGGAATCCAGGGTTCATAAGTGTTTTAAGATTCGGAAGGACTTTTTCCAGTGAAATAAAAGAAAGATCTGAGACCAGTAAGTCCGCTAAAGGCTCGCCTTCTGCATATATATCCTTCTTTGCGCAAATCTTAAGGTTTGTTTTTTCAATTGTTTTTACCTGTTTTGAGCTTCTTATTTTCCAGTCTAACTGTCCGTACCCCACGTCAACAGCGTAGACGAATTTAGCGCCGTTTTGTAACAGACAGTCTGTAAAACCACCGGTTGAAGCTCCTGCGTCAAAACAAATACGGTCATTAACTTCAACCTCAAAACTTTCCAGAGCTTTTTTAAGCTTAAACCCGCCTCTTGAAACGAACGGCATTGATTTAACTTTTAAATCATACTCTTTTTCGGGATTAATCTGAAAACCTGCCTTTGTAATAACTTCCGTTCCAATCATAACATTGCCGGCAAGGATTGCAGCAGCTGCTTTACTTTTGTTTTCAAAATATCCTAAATCTACAAGATATTTGTCCAGACGTTCTTTTTTCAAATTTTAAAAAACCTTTCTGCATTTTCTGTTGTTATGCCGGTTAATTCATCAAGCGGCATTTGCCTTATCTTTGCAATTTCTTCCGCAACAAACTTTACATAAGCCGGATAGTTTGTTTTGCCTCTATAAGGAACCGGCGTGAGATATGGAGAATCTGTTTCCAGGACTAACTTCTCCAGCGGAACTTCACGCGCAACATCTTTCATCTTAACCGCATTTTTAAAAGTTACAACTCCGCCGAGCGCAATATACCAGCCCTGCTTTACACACTCCCTCATAAATTCAACACTGCCTGAAAAACAGTGGAATAAAACATCTGAAGTTTTGTTATTCTCAAGAAGTATATCATAACTGTCTTTATGAGCGTCTCTATCGTGTACAACAACCGGCAGTTCCAGCCTGTTTGCAAGTTTGATTTGCTTTGCAAAAACCTCTTTTTGTAAATTTGCAAAAGATTTATCCCAGTAATAATCAAGCCCGATTTCTCCGACTGCCTTAACTTTTGGATTCTTTGCAAGTTCTATCATTTTATTTTCTACTTCCGTAGTATAAGAAGCAGCTTCTGACGGGTAAATTCCAATCATTGCCCAGAGATTTTCATCTTTTTGAGAAGTTTCAATGACTTTATCCATCAAACTCGCTTCTACAGAAGGAACAACTGCTTTTTCTACTCCGTATTCATTCATCTGCTTAATAATTTCCTCAACAGGAATTTCAAGCATATCAATATGTGCGTGCGTATCTATCAAATAATCTTTCATAAAAAAATTATATCACGCTAAAAACATACGGGAGAATACTCGCAGGAGCATTCAGATTTTTTATCGGGAAGATCACAATGGTTGATTTTGTCCGTTATGCTTAATAACCGCTCCCTGTACTCTGCACCCAGTTCCGGGGTATAGTTTATCTTAACTTCAGCCCTGTTCTTTAAATCAATATAGACAAAATTAACCCGCTCTGTCTTAAAAAATTCACTCACAGACAAAATGTATATCATTGTTTGAAAATCATATTTAGGATTTTTAGGTATTGCACCTGTTTTGTAATCAAGAATATAATACTCTTCTCCGTTCTTTACAAGTGCATCAATTCTTCCTCCGAAAAACGAACCCCCGATTTTTACCGCAAGATTGTATTCAGTATTTACAACTTCATAAGAAAAATACCTTATATTTTTCAAATACTGCCATACAGCGGATTCTTTTTCCGTAAGTGACAATTCCATTTTATCGATAAATTCTTTTCTTAAATAATAAGAAGCAAGGGCGTGTATATTTTTACCGAACTCAAATATATCGTCATTCACCGGCATGTTAATATTTTTAACATACCGGTAATAGAATTTTCTCGGACACTGCTGAAATGTTTTAAGCATATTCGGTGAATATAAAGAGAACATACTGCAAATTTCCCGCTTTTACCTGATGTTTCCCCCGCTATCCTTCAAGATAAGTAAAATCAGGATTTTCTGACAGTCTTTTTTCTATTTCTTCAAATGTAATATGCCCTTCTGTAGCGCCAAATTGGGAAACTACAGAGGCTGAATTTACAGATGCGTACATTAAAGAGCGACCGACATTAAGCCTTGTTCTTTCTAATGCTCCGCAGAAGGTTGACGCAAAAGCATCACCGGCGCCAAGTGTTGAAACAACCGGAGAAGGGAATACCGGACAGAAATAGAATTTCTTTCCATCATAGGCATAAGCGCCATTGCCGCCATCTGTTATTACAATAACCTGATAGTCCATAACTTTAAGCGTTGTAAGCATTTTCTTTATATCCTGATGGATAAGTTCGTGAGAAAACTTTTCGGTCTTTGTATCAGGTCTCACCTGAATACCTGTAGCCATCGTTGCTTCATCTTTGTTCATAACAACAATATGAGCCGATTTAAGAATTGTCTTTATATGTTCAAAACCTCGTTTGAGACTTGTAGAACCGGCATTAAAACAGATTTTCGTCCCATGCTTATGAGCATAGTCAACAATTGATTCAATAACCTTATTAGACTCACCGTTTAACGGCGCAACATACATTAAGTCAGCATCTTTTATAGCATCAAAATTAATCTCTTCCTGCTTAATTTCTGCATTTGCGCCTCTATGTGCAAGAACGGTTCTGTCACCTTGAAAACTTACAAGAATTATTGAAAAACCTGTAGAAGTATTTTTATCCTGAATAATATGGGATAAACTAACTTTTCTTTCTTTAAATGATTCTAAAATGCCTTCTGAATAAATATCTTCGCCAATCTTAAAGATAGCTGAAGTTTCAAAACCCAAGTTTGCAAAATTACATGCCGTATTAACACCGCCGCCGCCGACTTTAGAAGAGAAAGTTGTAATATCAATCTTTGCTCCGTACGGGTAACTCATAAACTCAGAATCTTTATTTTTAGAACATACAGATACTATATTCGCATCATCGCACTCAACAAAAACATCCATTGTTGCGCTGCCTATCGTTAAAACCTTTGTCATACTGCCCTCCTTATAATAATATTTTAATACAAATAGCAAAAAAATATATTTTTGATTTTTATATTACAGTGACGGAGGTAATAAAAATGAATATTTCAACAACTAATGTAAATTTTAACGGTAAGTCTGAAGTTCTTTACGGATTAAGAAAAGCTGCTCAGGAAGCTCACAATATAGAAATAAATCGCTCACACGCTTTTGGTCCGCGTCCTATTAACATGGAATATTTGATAAATACCAGCACAGGTAAGATGTCAGCTTATTTAGATATGGTAGCAAATGATACTACATTAAGTGAATCAATTAATAATTTAGCATCTAACAAGCCTGTAATGGATTATTTTAAACAAATCTTGCAGCCCAAAAAAGTTCCTTTTGGCAAAATAAATCCGCTGCAGGTTTTTGCAGAAGGGTTTAGAGATGCCGTAAAAAAGAGCACTGATGAATGCAAAAACGGGGTTGAAAAATTTATAACAGCTATTAAAATGTAAATAATTGTAAAAATCAAAGACTAACATGGTGTCAAATTTATTTAGTTATTCTATAATGTTTGTATACAGAAATATGTGAACGATATATAAGTTTAATTATTTATAAATCGTTTATGATTAGGGATTATTAGTGCTTTTGGCACAGGGCAGAAAGGTTAGGGAATGGCTCTTACAATTAATACAAACATTTCGTCTTTGATAGTGCAAAGAAACTTAAATGCTGCAACAAACAGTTTAAATCAAGCAATTGAGAGAATGACAACCGGTTACAAAATTAACCATGCTGCAGATAACGCGGCAGGTTATTCTATTGCAACTAACTGGGAGACTCAATTAGGTTCATTAGATATTGCAGCAGACAATGCAGCTACCGGTGCGGACATGCTGACAACATTAGAAGATACTTATTCGCTGGTTTCTTCTCACCTGCAGCGTATTCGTGATTTGACAGAACAGGCGGCAAACGGAACTTATGGTTCAGATTCCTTGAAGGCAATACAGTCAGAAATTACTGCAAGACTTGAAGAAATAGATCGTATAGCCGCAAATTGTGAATTTAGCGGTATCAAATTGATGGATGGCAGCATAGATGAAAATATTGCTCTGCAGGTAGGTTTATATGGTGATGAAAACAGCCGAATATCGTTGGCAAGCACCTTATTTGAATCAGGCAGTGTCTCTACACTTTTTCAAACATATGCAGAGATTGACAGCGGTGTATATACAAGAGATGGTATTGCACAGGCTTGTTCCGGTTATGACGGAACAAAAATTATAGGCGGTCAGGCAGCAATGCTGGAGGAGATTGATAAAGTTATTGATCAAATATCTGCCAGGATGACAACCCTTGGAGCAGCCCAAAACAGAATAGATTCTGCAATAGAATCCATAGGTGTTCAGAGTGAAAATATAACATCATCACTTTCAACATTAAGAGATGCAGATGTAGCGGAAGAATCTTCAAATTATATACAGGCGCAAATATTGCAGCAGGCATCTGCGACATTGCTTGCTACTGCAAACCAGGCGCCAAGTATTGCTTTAAGTTTAATATAGTTTTATTTGTTGTTGATTGGGATATGTACTTATATGTGAGCTTGATTAAAATCAAGCTCTTTTATTTTAATAATACCCGCTATCTCAACAAAGTAATGCAGGTCAGTCTCTGAAAGAAACTTTAAATTTTAAACGATGTGTCCATGACCTGCTTGATATCAATTTGTTTTTTTGTTAGTATGTTTAGGTATATTAGGTAAAGAGGAGTTTTATTTATGGAATTAATGAAGGGGAAAAAAGGTATTATCTTCGGAGTTTCAAATACTCATGGCATTGCTTACGGTATTGCAAAGCAGTTATTTGATGAAGGAGCTGATATAGCGTTTACATATGCCGGAGAAGCAATGGAAAAAAGAGTTAAACCTATTGCAGAAAGTATGAATGCAAAACTCATCATGAGCTGCGATGTTACAAAAGAAGAAGAAGTTAAAGCTGTATTTAAAGAATGTGAAAGAATATACGGTAAATTAGACTTTGTTGTTCATGCAGTAGCATTTGCACCTAAAGAGGACTTGATGGGCAGATTTGTTGATACTTCAAAAGAAGGCTGGGATATTGCTCTCGGGGTTAGTGCTTACTCACTGGTTACCGTTTGTAGAAATGCTGAACCGATTATGAACGAAGGCAGCTCAATTTTTGCGCTGACTTATCTTGGCTCTGTTCTTTCTGTTCCAAGCTACAATGTTATGGGAGTTGCAAAAGCAGCTTTAGAATCAGCAATGAGATTTTTAGCAGTAGATTTAGGAAGCAAAGGTATCCGCGTTAACTGCTTATCTTCCGGACCTGTTAAAACTCTTGCATCAATGGGTATAAGCGGATTTTCAAAAATGCTTAAGGCTGCGACTCTCCGTGCCCCTATGAAAAGAAATGTTTCTCTTGAGGATGTAGGTAAGGCAGGCTTATATCTTGCTTCCGACTTGTCAAGCGGAACTACAGGTGAAGTTATATACTGTGATTGCGGCTGTCATTCTGCATACGCTTCTGCAGATGAAATGGACATTTTATCAAAAACTGAATAAATTTAGAAGGAGAATGTATGAAAAAATTTCTATTATCACTGATTGCTATGTTTGCGCTTGCTTATTCAATGCCGGCTGTTAATGCAGCTACTTATTCTGATGCAATTAAAGAAAATAAACCTTTGGCCATTCTTATTTATGCAACCTGGGCTGATAATTTGGATGATGTTACAAAAAACTTTACCGACATGCAGCAGCAATACGGAGAAACGTATAATTTTGTTATGTTAAATATTGCAACAGCAGAAACAAAAGAATTTAACAAAAAATATTACATTTATCCTAATTTACCATATGTTTTTCTATCCAGAGAGAATGGTAAAGTTACAAGAAGTGTGCTGACAGACTGTTTAAAAGATTCAGCTTGCTTCTCTCAAAAACTGAATCTGTTTACAAATTAAATGTTTCTGTTTTTGTGTAATCAATGCCGCCGACGGCATTATATAGAGAAATTGTAGAGATAACATTGTCGATTTTTGCGGCAATGTTTCTCTGTTTTGTAAGGTATAAATTAACTTCGGATTTCATCTCATCAAGACGGGAAGAATCTCCTATACTGAATTGCTTTTCCGATAGTTCATGTTTTTCCTTTTCAAGACTAAACTCTTCGTCAGCTTTAACAAGGTTTGCTTTTGTTGTTTTTGATTCAATCAGAGCATCGTTTACTTCCTGAATAGAAGTTAAAACTGTTTTTTCATACTCTTCAACGGCTTTTTTGTATTCATATTTATTTATTCTGTATCTTGCAAGCTTTGCTCCGCCGGAGAATATATTCCAGGTTGGCATTATTCCTGCGTTAGCCAAAAATGTCTCACCCGCAAAGATTCTGTTCCAGTTATAAGCATTAAACCCTATATTGCCGAACAAAATAAACTTAGGCAAAAACTCGCGTCTTGCAACTCTTACATCCAGCCCGACTTTTTTTACGTAACTTTCTGCAGACAAAAGATCCGGTCTGTATTGAACTACAATAGTAGAAATAGAATCGGGTGTTTCAGGATAACTTATTGAATCAAAATCAGAATGCTCGACTTCTTTATCGGTATTTAAGCCTAAAAGAACCGTCATCTGGTTGTTTAACAATTTTTTATTTTCATTCAGGGTATTTAAATCTTTTTCAAAATTAACAAGCGCCTGCTTTTCGTTTAATACTTCATTAATTGAAGCAAGACCGGCATTATATTTTCTCTCAGTCATGCTGACAATTTCTTTTTGAAGCTCAATTATTTTTTCAAGATTAATCTTTAATTCATCCATCTTTATTAAATTGTAATAATTGGCAGCGAAAGTAGAAGTTAGATAAATATAAGCGGCTCTTTCCTGCTGATCAATAATTTCTTTCTGCTTCTTTGCACTTTTGCGGTTTAAATAATTCTGCCCCCAGATATCAATTTCATAAGAAGCATTTAGTGGAAGAAAAATCTCATTTTGAATGTATTTAGGTATAACAGTATTGCCGAATTGAGTCCTTGGTCCTCTAAAAACCCTTGAAAAAGTTCCGTCAAATCCGACCTGCGGAAGCTGGTTTGCTCCTGCAAGACGAATATTTTCTTCTGCCTGTTTAGCTTTTAGCGCAGCAATTTTCAGGTCATGGTTATTCTCATACAATGTTTGAAAATGTTCAATTAATATTTCATCATTGTAATTTTTCCACCAATCCATATTAATATAATTAAATTTATCTGTATTTTCCTTTGCATAGCAAGGAATTGTCAGGGTTAAAATTAATATTGTTAAAAATTTTTTAAATGTCATATTTACACTTATCCTTCTTGTGTTATCATGATAACACAAAGAAAATTATGGAACAAGAAATTTTATTACAACAAAAAATCGGGTTAAGACTATCCCGCATCGGGCTTCTCTCCAAGATTTTCGCAATACAGACTTTCTTGAAGGACAAGTTTGATATCACGCCGGAACAATTTACTGTACTTTATACACTTAAAATAAATAATGGAATGTATTTAAGGCAGCTTGCTCAAGAAACATTGAAAGACCGTCCGAATATCACAAGAATTGTATCAATTCTTGAAGGGAAAAATTATCTTACAACAGCTGCTGATAAAGAAGACGGCAGAATGGTTAAAAAATTGTATATAACAAAAGCCGGAATAAAGATTTGTAATAAAGTTCTTCCATCCATTTTAAACATCTGGGACAGCATAAGCCGGAATATAACAGAATCTGAAATTGAAAGCTTTTTGATAACACTGGATAAAATGGAAGAGAATTTAAAAGACTTGGTAATTATGCAAAATTAGGTGATATTATGGCAAAAAAAAGAGAACATGAAGATAAAAACGATAAGGAATTTATAAAAAAAGCAAAAGCAAGATTAAAGAAAAGGCGTCCTGAATACAAAAAGAAAAGGGTTGTAGTTCCGACTTTAACTGCAATAGTTCTTACAATTATGGGAATTTCAGCCGCTATACATTCGACCTTCTACCAGTCAACCGATGATGCTTTTGTGGAAGGAAGGCTTGTTTCTGTAGCGCCGCGTGTTGCAGCGCCTGTAATTAATCTGCTTGTGGATGATAACCAGGAGGTTAAGGCTGGAGACTTGCTCGTAGAGTTAGACCCGAAAGATTTTCAGGTAGCTCTTGAACAGGCAGAAGCCAAGTTAGCCGAAGCCAAAGCCGGCTTGAATATTTCAACCAAACAGGTCGATGAAAGCACATCAAGAGTAAATAAATCTTATGAAGACATTACTTCCGCAACATCAAAACTGGATTTTGCGCAAAAAGATTTTGCAAGATATAAAGATTTGTATAAAGACGGCATTGTATCAAAACAGGCTTATGAGAAAAGCAAGACTGCATTAGAAGTAGCAGAAGCCGACTACAATGCAGCAATGGAAACTTCTAAAGCGTCAGAACACGCTCTGGATTCAAATAAAGCAAAAACACAAGCTGATGAAGCGTTAATTAAAAGACTTGAGGCTGAAGTAGAGCAGGCAAAATTAAATCTTGAATACACCAAAATATACGCTCCGCAAGACGGAAAAATAGCAGCCAGAAGTGTTGAAAAAGGAAATTATGTAAACATCGGACAGCCATTAATGAATATTGTTCCGAAAGAAGTCTGGGTTGTGGCTAACTTTAAAGAAATTCAGCTTACGAACATGCATGCCGGACAGCCCGTCAGAATAAAGGTTGACACTTACCCTAATAAAAGATTCAAAGGGCATGTAGAAAGTATTCAAAGAGCGACAGGCGCAAAGTCTAGCTTGTTCCCGCCAGAGAATGCTGTCGGCAGCTACGTAAAAATCGTACAGAGAGTTCCTGTTAAGATTGTCTTTGATGAAGATATCTCAAAATACAATATAGTTCCGGGTATGTCAGTTGTTCCAAAGGTCAGAATCAAAGATGGAAAAGAAAATTAATCCGTATATAATAGCAATTGCAGTACTTTTGCCGTCATTTCTTTCTCTTGCGGCATCCTCCGGCACAAACGTAAGCCAGCCGCACATTGCAGGGTTTTACGGCGCAACGCAGTACGAAGCAAACACCGTTATCACCTGTTACATAATATCCGGCGGGTTAATGCTTCCGGTAACAGGGTATCTGGTAAGATACATGGGGAAAAAGCTCCTGTTTATATACAGTATTATCGTATTTGCGCTTGGCTGCCTGCTGTGTATTATTGCCCCGAACCTGCAGGCATTAATCGCTGCAAGAATTGTGCAGGGTATAGGAAGCGGAAGTATTTTACCTCTATGTCAGGCTGTTTTACTGGAAGTTTTTCCGCCTGAGCAGAGAGGGGTTGCAATGGGATTGTTCGGGGTTGCTGCAATGTTTTCTCCTCTGGCGGGTCCGTTTATAGGCGGGTATTTAACGGATTATTACTCATGGCAGTGGATTTTTATAATGAATATACCGCTTTGTATACTTTCTCTAATTATGATTAAATTCCTCGTCCCTGACGATAAACCGACAGAGAAACAAAAATATAACAAAAAATTTGATTACCTGGGCTATTTGTCTATAGTTATAGCAATGAGCTGCATGCAGGTGGTTTTGGATAAAGGACAGCAGCATAACTGGTTTGACGAAACCTGGATTTGCTGGCTTACAGGTATATGTATATTTTCGTTTGTGTTCTTCTATGTATGGGAGCTTGAATACAAGTATCCGGTAATCGATATAAGAGTGTTTAAGGACAGAAACTTTTTATTCGGAACGTTTACGAGCGCTTTTATTAATGTAATCATATATTCTACACTCCTTTTAGTTCCTATGTTTGTCCAGAGCCTTATCGGATACAGCCCTTCTATGTCGGGGCTTTTGATGTTTCCGAGAGCTTTAATCTGTCTTATCGGCTTGCTTGTAGTCGGTGAAATTTCTAAATATGTTGAAGGCAGGCTGCTTGCAATTATCGGATTTCTCATTATTGCAGCATCACTCTTAATGCTAACCCAGATGAATCCTTTATCTTCAATGGAAAGTATAATACTACCTAATATTCTTCTTTGTATCGGCGTCCCTACAGCATTTGTACCGATAACTGCTCTGTCTTTTCAAACACTTCCTGCATCAAAAAACGCTGATGCAGCCTCACTTCACGCACTGTTTAAAAACATTTTAACCGCTGTCTCAACCTCGGTTGCGTCAACCTTTATTGCAAGAGTATCTCAGGTGTATCAGGGGTATTTTGTGCAAAATCTTGCCCCGCACAACCACATGTACTTGATGAAATTGAATGCACTGCAGCATAAATTCGCCGTATATTATCCGTCTATAGTTGCAGCAAGAAAGGCAGAAGGCACTCTGTACAAGCAGCTTCTGGCACAATCACGGCTTGCAGCGTTCTTTGACATTTTTACTGTACTTGCTCTTTTAATGGCTGTAGCAATTGTACTTACATTGATATTAAAAAATAAAACAAGCAAGAAAACAAATTAAATTAAATAAACCGGTATATGTCATCAACCCTTTACCCCCTTTTTTGTTTAAGTTATAATTCCTGTAGTTAGTAGGAGTATATTATGCACAATATAAGAAAAATTACTGATGATATTGTATTTATAGGCTGTTCAGACAGAAAACTTTCACTGTTTGAAAGTGCTTATCCGGTCAAAGACGGTATGTCCTATAATTCATATCTCTTAAAAGATGAAAAAAACGTACTTTTTGATACTGTAGATAAAGTTTGTGCAGACCAGTTTTTTGAGAATCTTAAATACGCTCTTGATGGCAGACATTTGGATTATATTATAGTTCAGCATATGGAACCGGATCACTGTGCGCTTCTTGGGGAGGTTATAAAACAACATCCTGATGTTAAAATTGTTTGTTCACAAAAAACAGTCGGAATGATTAAGCAGTTTTTTGAATTTGAAGTTGACTCGCGGGTTCTGATAGTAAAAGAAGGAGAATCCTTGAATACCGGCAAGCATGAGCTTAAATTTATAATGGCTCCTATGGTTCATTGGCCGGAGGTAATGATTACTTATGATAGTATTGATAAAATTTTATTCTGTGCTGATGCATTCGGTTCTTTCGGAGCAATAAACGGGAATCTCTTCGATGATGATGTTAACTGGGAAAGAGACTGTCTTGATGAAGCAAGAAGATACTATACAAACATTGTAGGAAAATACGGGCTTCAGGTTCAAATGGTTTTGAAAAAAGCTGCAGGACTTGATATCAAAATGCTCTGTCCGCTTCACGGTCTCATAATAAGAGAAAATATAGGGTTGTTTATAGAAAAATATAATAAGTGGTCGAGCTATATTCCGGAAGAGAATTCCGTTCTAATAGCTTATTCCTCTGTATACGGCGGTACAGAAAGTGCAGTTAACCTTCTGGCATCACGGCTTGCTGAAAAAGGAGTCAAAAATATAAGGATGTATGATGTTTCTATGACTCATCCCTCCTTTGTTCTTTCAGAGTCATTCAGATACTCTCATATCGTTCTTGCAACTACAACCTACAATACCGGTATTTTTGAATCAATGGAAACTTTCCTGCATACACTTGCTGCCCATAATTTACAAAACAGAAAATATGTATTAATTCAAAACGGAACCTGGGCTCCATCTTGCGGCGCACAAATGAGAGAGATTCTTGAAAAACTAAAAGGTACCGTAATTCTGGATGATTCATTATGCATAAAATCTACACTGAAACCAGAACAGCTTGAACAATTGGATAATGTTGTAAATACAATAGTAAAATCTTTAAATCTTTAGTATTATAACAATAACCGGGACACATGCGAGGTACTCTTTTTAATATAAACAAATGAAATAAGGAGGATATGACAATGAAAAAATATGTTTGTACAGTATGCCACTATGTCTATGATCCGGCTGTTGGAGATCCTGATAATGGAATTGAAGCCGGAACTGCTTTTGAGGATTTGCCGGAAGATTGGCTTTGTCCTTTATGTTCTGTAGGTAAAGATATGTTTGAAGAAGCATAGTTTTTATACCAAAAAGGCTTTTGAGAATTTTCTCAAAAGCCTTTTTGGTATTATTCCTGACCCTCAACTAAAATATACTTCCTTCCGGAATCTATAATTTTATAATTCAACCTTCTTATATCATCGTCAAGATTTTTCTTTTGTATTATAACCAGATTATCTTTTAGTTTTAAGGCTTCCTTTAACTGCTCTTTGGTATATGTAAGGCCGTAAATAACGGCTTTACCATCTTCACCATAATAATTCAAAGAATATTTGTTCCAAAATTTATATGTTGTAAGAGATTTATTATATGTATCTGCATACCGCGCAAACCTTAATAAGTCATTCTGTCCGAATTTATAGTCTATTTCAAAAAAGATTTCAGTTCCGAATGCGGATAAAAGAAGCATAAGAAATACATAAGTAAAAAATACTCTTCCGTATTTTTCCTTTTTGGCATAATAGATTGACAGGGCGCCGGCTACAAATAGAAGCACTATACACATAGGTTTTGCGGCGGCAATATCACGGTTAAGTTGTTCAGGCAGGTAAAAAGGCGTAAATATTGCAACCGTAGATGCTAAAATAAATATTCCTCCGAGTACATAAACGGTCTTATTTATAAATCTGCTGTACTCGCCCCTTTCTATATAATTTGTCCATATATAACCGCCCAGACATCCTAATGAACCATATACCGGCAGAATATATGTAATTAATTTAGTATCAGAAGAGGAGAAAAATAATAATGTAAAAATTACAATAATTGCGTTATATGCCATAAATTGCTGTGGTATAGTCAATTCTTTTAATTTAAAATCCCGCTTCTGAATTTTTCTGATTAATACCACTAATGTAGAAAGTATCCACGGGAAAAATCCCCATAATAATGTTACAAAATAGAAATAAAAAGGCTGTTCTCGTCTCAGAATATTTCCGCCAAAGAATCTTTCTATGTGGTGTTTCATTATATACTCATTGAAAAATAACGGGTCGTGCAGTTTTAGCATGATAATGTGCCACGGGAGTGTAACCAGCAAAAAAATTACAATACCGACTAAGAAATACTGCGGTCTAAAAATTTCTTTGAACTTTTTTGAAAATATTGCTATAAAAAACATAGAACCGAATGGAACGACAAACCCCGGAATACCTTTTGCCATAACCGCAAGCCCGGAAAAAAGGTAAAAAAGCCACCAAAAGTATTTTTTATTTTTTTCCTTACAGAAATTTGTATACATTCCAAAACAGAGTGAAAACCATATACAAGCGGAAACTACAATATCTAATATAGCAAATTTTGCAAGAATTAAAAATTCCATAGATGTAGCCTGAATAAGTGCAGCAACAACACCATAAGTCCTTGATACAAGCTTCCTCCCCATAAAATAAGTCAAAAAGCAGGATAGAGTACCGTATAATGCGACCGGAAATCGGGCTGTAAATTCGTTTATTTTTCCGAAAAGTGCAAAAGATAAGCACTCTCCCCAGAAATATAAAGGCGGTTTTTCAAAGAAATACTCTTGATTAAGGTGTAATGTCAGAAAATTTTTGGTTCTAAACATATCTTCCGCCATTGAAACATAGCGCGTCTCATCAACATCCATTAGCGCATACGTCCAGATGTTGTGAAAAAAAATAAAATAAAATAATATACATAACCCCAGAATTGTGAACAACTCTGGATTTTTTATCATAAACTCTCTAATTTTTTCCATATATACCTCTGCATTAAAGTTTAGCATAAACATGCATTCTGTTAAATTTTTAGTCATGACTTAAAGAGATGATTTTAGAACTAACACAAGAATAATACCTTTAAAAACTCTAAGAAGTAATTGCAGCACTTACGCCAGAGTGCATAAAAATAGTTTTGTAGTGTACGTTTACTATTAGCTTCGTAGCGTTGCGATTGTTTCTTGAATTTACCCTGAAATTCACCCCTGAAATTAATGTAAAGTTATGTAAATTTTATTATAAAAAACGCAATTTTTAGAATTCAGAAACGTTATAATATATATAAGTAAAAAAGGATATGAGTATGACATTACCAGTATCAGGTTTAGAACAAAATTATCAATATGGTCTATACGGGCAAGGCGGCTCAATGATTCCTTTTGGCGGTTTGACAGTTGGTCCGCGTGTTTCCGGAGTTGAACCGACCCCGCATATTGAAGCTCCTAGCATAGGCACAGTGACCGGTGAAGATGGTAATACCCCTATTTCTCTGGGCACTCAAGGAGTTGGTCTTGGTACAACTTACGCGGAAGGAGCCGGCTCCAGCTATACAAGCGGTCTTGGGCATTCTCTCCATACAAAATGGATGGTTGCATAACGATAAAAATTTTATAAAAGCACAAAAAGCTGATTTTTAAAATCAGCTTTTTGTACTTTCTGGTATAATAAAACCTAATTAAAAACTATTCTCTTTTTTACTAAAAAATCCGGATCGAAAGATCCGGATTTTTTAAATCTGCTATAATTGTTAACTCAATTACTCAATAATTTTGTCAACAACACCAGCACCAACTGTTCTGCCGCCTTCACGGATAGCGAATCTCATACCTTCTTCAATAGCTACAGGAGCGATAAGTTCAACTTCCATAACTACGTTATCACCAGGCATTACCATTTCGCCGTCGAATTTGATAGAACCGGTAACGTCAGTTGTTCTGATATAGAACTGAGGTCTGTAACCAGGGAAGAATGGAGTGTGACGTCCGCCTTCTTCTTTAGTTAAAACGTAAACGTTAGCAGTAAATTTAGTGTGCGGGTGAATTGTTCCAGGTTTTGCAAGAACTTGACCACGTTGGATTTCAGTCTTATCAATACCTCTTAACAAAGCACCAATGTTGTCACCAGCTTGACCTTGATCAAGTGATTTTCTGAACATTTCAACACCGGTTACTGTAGTTTTCTTAGTTTCACCAAGACCAACTAATTCAACTTCATCACCAACTTTAACAATACCACGTTCTACTCTACCGGTAGCAACTGTACCACGACCTGTGATAGAGAATACGTCTTCAACCGGCATCAAGAATGGTTTGTCTAAGTCACGAACAGGAGTTGGGAAGTAAGAATCTACTGCATCCATCAATTCCCAAATCTTGTCAACCCATTTGTCTTCGCCTCTTTGAATGTGCGGATTAGCCTGAACAGCTTCAAGAGCCTTAAGAGCTGAACCATGGATGAACGGAATATTGTCACCGTCGAATTCATAAGAAGAAAGAAGTTCTCTAACTTCCATTTCAACTAATTCTAACAATTCCGGATCATCAACCATGTCGCATTTGTTTAAGAATACAACTAAGTTAGGAACACCAACCTGTCTTGCAAGAAGGATGTGTTCACGAGTCTGAGGCATAGCACCGTCAGTAGCTGCTACAACAAGGATAGCACCGTCCATCTGAGCTGCACCTGTAATCATGTTTTTAACATAGTCAGCGTGACCAGGGCAGTCAACGTGTGCATAGTGTCTTGAATCTGTTTCATATTCTACGTGAGCTGTAGAGATGGTTATACCTCTTGCTTTTTCTTCCGGAGCAGCATCGATTTCATCAAATTTCTTTGCTTGAGCTTTTCCGGCAGCAGCCATAACTCCTGTAATAGCTGCAGTCAATGTTGTTTTACCGTGGTCAACGTGGCCAATTGTACCAATGTTAACGTGCGGTTTTGTACGTTCATACTTTTCACGTGCCATGAGATTAATCTCCTTCTTTGATTAAATATACTACGTTAACTTACTATACTAAGTTATATTATAATTTTAGTCTCTAAAGAATTATTGTCAATGATTGTAATAAGATATAAAAACATTAGTATTATTAAATAGTTCTAATTGATTCGGGCTGCACTTCGGGTTAAAAAGTTAATCCCCCTCTTGACAAGATAGCTTTATATTTTATTATAGAAAGAGTGATGGGGCGTCGCCAAGTGGTAAGGCAGCTGGTTTTGGTCCAGCCATCCCGGAGGTTCGAATCCTTCCGCCCCAGCCAAAAAAGCCGTATTATGTACAATACGGCTTTTTTGTATATTCTTAACTAAATTTGGGAAAATTTTTTAATACAGTGCAGCGGCATTTTACACATAACTATGACATATTTTTTTTAATTTCTTCTAGTGCCTTCTCAAAATTATCTTTACTCTTCTTTAAATTATATTCGTAATTTGGCGGTAGGGCATTCCTTTTAAATTGTTGTTCTGTTTTTGTATCTTTGAATGAAAAAGTTATGTTAATCAATTCTTCTGTAAAAACTTGCCATGGTATTTTAATCTCATAATCTGAATAATGAGGGTCAGATAAGACGACTTCTTTTCCATAGCTTATTTTTTTTATTGCATAAGCGTGACCGCCATGAATATAATTTTTTGTATTTTTATTTCCATAATCTGTAAACGGAGTAAATGAACACCATCCGGAAATATTATTTTGATTATTTGATACATATTTAAACATATTGTCTATATCTTTTTTTGCACTTTGTTGCTCTTTCATGTACGCAACATCGACTTTTTTAACTTTTATTCCTAATAATTCGGAAATAGGATACTGGTCGAATTTATCAGTTCTTATTCCTGCAAAGATGTAAGAACGATAGTTTCCGCCCATTTCTTGTATGTAATTATCATCTTGTGCTCTTTTAGCTAATCCTTGTCTTACCATTTTTCTGAATGTAATTTCTGTAGCTAATTCTAAAGCAATCATATCATCATCACCATCTGAATAATTACCGCTATTTCTTGCTTGTTCAATTTGATATGCAGTAATATGAATACTTTTTTTCTTTAGCGGAGAACCTTTAAAATTTACAGTAACTCCCCCGCTTCCATCTTCATCCGGTATAATTGCATCTTGAATAGCTTTTTTTCCCCATTCTGTGCAATTAAGTGAATTTATATCCGATAATAACCAGCAGTCACCTTGTGTCATTGGTTGTTTTGTAGGTTCGATTCTTCTGTTAAATTTCGTTTTGGAGGAAGTTTTGGTTTTAATGAAATCCCCGCCGAAAATTTTTGTCATCTTTATATCACTATCTGTTTTTGACTGATTTAAAGTATTATCTATTAAAAATAAACTAACTCCGGATTTGATTTTTTTAGCTGTATCAAAAGTTATAACACCATCATCAAGCATTATATCAACAATTGCCTCCATTCTATAAAGAGGATATTTTCGTTGATATTTACTAAATAACGTTTGAATTTCACCAGTCATATCAGAATCTCCTATATTACATTTTGAATATCGACATTGTTTTGAAAAACTTTAATAAAATCACAAAAATGTTACATAAATTGTTACATTTATGAAAATCAATAAAAAAATATCTAACTTATATGGAGACATGTCAGGCATTCGTGACTGGTAATAGAGTATATTCCATTATATAATCATCCATGACAAAGCCGCTGCCGATATCTGTGATGGCTTTGTCAATTATTGCAAGCCGGTATTTAAGGTAGGCATCTATTGTCTTTTTATTATTTTTATTGACCGTAAGTTTTATTGATGAATAGCCAAAGTCCTTAGCAATTTCTACGATTTTTTCAAAAGCTTTACGCCCGATTCCCTGATGCCTGTATTCTTTCTTCAAATAAAGCTTTGATAAGAACAGATAATCCTCTTTTCTTGAAATCCCAAAATACCCGCATTTTACTCTGTCTTTTATTATAAAAAAGTATGCATAGTTTTCATTTTTAATCTGCTCGATTATTGCACTTTCTGACTGGAATTTTTCCACCATATAGTCAATCTGCTCTTCTGATAATAAACAAGGCCAGTATTCATGCCAGATTTCAGAGGCTAAACCTGCGAGTTCTTTTATACTTTCCTTATTAACTATTTGAAAACCAATCATAAAATAATTTTAACATAAATAGCAAAAAAAATTTTCAGAGTGTTTATACTAAAAAAGGAGAATAATATGACAGAAATTAATTTTGGTTCAACATACCGGATTCCGATTACTCAGCAAGGAATTAATAAAGCAAAAAAAGTGCAGTTAAAATCATTAATAGATTCTTACGGCGGACTTGTCGGAACAGGAAACACAGGGTATGCAAGAGTTTCTATGCCAAATAGCAAGGATGAGTCTTTCCTTAGAGAATTAAAAAAAATCGGATACAAAGTTTTTCAGGAGTTTGAAGGTGAAAACATTCAAAGAAAGAATCTGGATGATTATATAAAACCACTCCTTGACAGCAGGGAATATAAACAGTATGGCAAGCAAAAAGCCCGAGCAAATGACAGAAAGACAAAACTTAAATATTTTGATTACGAGCAGGAAGTTAATAAGTCTTTGCCTGATGAAAAACCGGAAAGAAAGTTTTCCGCAAAATTGGAGGCTCGTAAACCAGTCAAATTAATTAACAATACGCCGCTGGCAGAGCAAGAATGGATTAGAAATACAGAAAGTTATAAAGATATTGAAAGACGATATGGTAAAGAATTTGCAGAAGCTGTATTCTTTTTAGAAAGAAAAAAATAAAAAAACGTTAGCTAAAAGCTAACGTTTTTTTTATTTAAGAAATATATTAGTGGCAAAGTGCCAGTAATACACCTGCGGCAACTGCTGATCCGATAACACCTGATACGTTCGGACCCATAGCGTGCATTAACAGGAAGTTTTGAGGATTAGCTTCCTGACCGACTTTGTTAGATACACGTGCTGCCATAGGTACGGCTGAAACACCTGCTGAACCGATAAGCGGATTGATTTTTTCTTTGCTGAACAGGTTCATAATCTTAGCCATAATTACACCGCCTGCTGTTGCAAGTGAGAATGCAACAATACCTAAGATTAAGATGAACAGTGTCTGAACTGTCAGGAACTGGTTGGCAGAAAGTTTTGAACCTACTGACAAGCCGAGGAAAATTGTTACAATGTTAATCAAAGCATTTTGCATTGTATCTGACAATCTTTCAACAACACCGCATTCTTTACATAAGTTACCGAATGTTAAAGCACCGATAAGCGGGCAGGCATCCGGAAGTAAGATTACACAAAGTAATAATACCAGAAGCGGGAATACAATCTTTTCTCTTTTTGAAACTTCTCTCAACTGGGTCATCTGAATTTTTCTTTCTTCTTCAGT
>CALUSN010000018.1 GCA_944323435.1 Candidatus Gastranaerophilales bacterium
GGGGTTGAATTTGACAATTCCGTATTTGAATCAATGTTTAATAACGCTAAATCAATTGCGATAAATGCCGGGGTTTCTGGTATCACAAGTAAAGGTAAAAGAGTCGGCGGTATTATTGGCGGCTCAGCCGGTATCGCCGCAGGCGGAACTGTTGCAATAGGTGCAGCTACTGCTACAGCTGCAACTGCAGGAATCTCTGCAACAGCGACATCGACATTACTTGGCGTTACAGTGGCATCCTCAGCAGTTCCTGTTGTCGGATGGGTTGCAGCAGGTGTTGGCGCTCTTGCCGCCGGTCTGATGGCAATATTCGGAAACGGACATCGTTCGCAATCTTCTCTTAATACCAGAGTTTTGCTTGATACATTTACCGAAAACTTCAAAGCAAACTTCACAGCCTGGGTTGATTCGGAAGCAGGAAATGTGAAAAATAAAGATGGCGAAGTTAAGTAACAAAAAAGCGCGGGCGGCTATGCCGCCCGCGCTTTTGTTTATAATTTATTAAACACCTACTTTCATGGTATTAGCAATAATTTCATTAAAGCTGTCAGCTTTCAGGCTTGCACCGCCAACAAGAGCGCCGTCAATGTCTGATTGTGACATCTGTTCTTCAATAGTAGAAGGTTTTACAGAGCCGCCGTAAAGGATTCTGATTGAATCTCCGGCAGAAGCGGAGGAAACTTCTTTTACAACATTTCTAATCATTCCAATTACCCTGTTAGCTTCTTTGCTGTCGCAGGTTTTGCCGGTTCCGATTGCCCAGATTGGTTCGTACGCAATAACTGATTTAGCAACTTCTTCTTCGCTTAAACCGTTTAATGCTGCACGGATTTGGGTTGCAATGTGCTGGTCGGTTACACCTGATTCTCTCTGTTCAAGAGTTTCTCCGCAGCAGATAATCGGAATAAGACCGCCAGCCAGGATTGCTTTTGCTTTTTTATTAATCATTTCATCTGTTTCAGAGAAATATTGACGTCTTTCAGAGTGTCCGATTATTACATAAGAGCAGCCTGCATCTTTAAGCATTTCAACAGAAACTTCGCCTGTATAAGCACCAGATTTTTCCCAGTGGCAATTCTGAGCTGCAATAGAAATCTTATCCCCGCCGCATCCGCAGTCACATTTTACAGTATTAACAACATTTAAAGATGTGAATACCGGAGCTATAACAATTGTAGGCAATTGAGGCGCCGTAAAATCTTTTGTAAAATTTTTGATACCTTCAAACAAAGCTTTTGCTTCGTCTTGAAGTAAATTCATTTTCCAGTTTCCTGCAATAATTGGTTTTCTTGACATAATCCGTCTCCTTATTTATCTAACACTTGAAGTGTAGAATAAACAGGGGCAAAAATCAATTAAAAGTTTTATAGAAAAACTTCTTATGTGTTTAAAATGCAGGCTTTGAAAAACTTTTTTCTGCATAATAAAAACTCCCGGAGATGGATTCGAACCACCGTTAAAAGAGTCAGAATCTTTCGTCCTGCCACTAGACGATCCGGGAATATTTTATTACCAAATTTGCCAAAAACGTTTTTTGCTTAAATCTTCTAACTGATTTTCATCTTTCTTTTGGAAATCGACATTTGTATTTCCAAATGTATAAGGGTCAGATGCGTCCATAGCACCTTTGTTAAAAGTAAATGAGCCTTTTGATTTGTTTTCTTTACCTTTTGTTGTATCAGAAACTGGAGTTTCACCGCTTACCGGAGCAGCATTTACTGCCGGAGTCTCGTTTGATTCTGCTGGTAATGTCTCATTAGCCGGCTGAGAAATATTGTCTGCCGGGACTTCTTCCGGCTGCTGTTCTTCTTTAAACATTACATTTGTTAAATCTTGTTGTTTCGGGTTGTCATAATCTTCAATTTTTTGAAGAGTCTTTGCGCCCGGATCTTTGCCTAAGAAATGCAGCCTGCCTAAATCATCAGTATAAATAGTAGAATTTGCAAAAGCATGAGCCATTAAGCCTATAATCGCAGTTAAACCCAATGAAATTAAGATTTTCTTTTGCATACTGTTCGCTCCTTAAGCTTTCTATATAAATATTATAATACAAAAACAAAAAAAATATCAAGCAGGATATGCCAAGTAATTTTGTTTCAGTTCCAATTTCTCCCTCCCCTCCGTCTCCTAATCGCTGCAGAACAACAAATTGCAGTACAATGGCAGATTTTACTTATTTTACTTTTATGTCATTTGTAATATCTTTGCCGCCATATAACAGTACACTTTTTGCAAATACGTAGTCATATTTATCCTGCTGTGCTTTTTTGGCAATCTCATCTTTTATACTTTTTTCAATAGCATTCAGGCGTGCGCTGTAATCCTTTTCAAGTGCAGCTTTTTTAGTATTAAATTCATTTGTATATTTTTCTTCCAATTGCAAAATTTTAGCACTGTCTGTTGTGTTAGAGATTTCTCCCCGCGCATTTATAACAATTTTGTTCAACTCTTCCATCTTTTTTTCATGCTCCTGTTTTAACTGTTTAACCTGAGCTGAATTGCTTACAACTTTTTGTAAATCTACAACGGCAATATTGTCAGCAGCAAAAACTCCGTTTGATATCATAAACACCCCCAAAATTAAAAAACTTTTTTTCATAAATTTTTCTCCTCTTAATCTCAATTATTTATCTCCTGAAACCAGAAAAAAATATATTCCCCGCACGGGTAAAAAATAATTGAAAACATTATATATTTAATCTACAATATATTTATGCAAAAACTATTTTTTGTCATCCTTTTAATATTTATAAATTTCCTGCCGGCTTTTGCTGAAGAAGAAGAGGTTAAGCCGGTAGTAGAAACTTACAAGCTTCAGGGGCAGGTTGAATATGATGACAATCCGGTGGAGACAATATACCTTGACGATGATATTGAAAAACCGCAGGTCAATATCCCGCGGCGTTCGGTAACAATACCGGTAAATATTTTGAATATAAAATCAAACACTAACACGCCCAGGAGCGCCCTTGCAAGGGCGTCCGTAACAAGAAATAATTTGAAGGATATTCTTCCTTTGAGCGGAACTTTGTCGGAAAACTTTCATGGCATAACATACGGTACTCTATGGGGAGAAGAATTATCGCTTTCCCAGATGGAATCTTCTACCGGAGTCTTTGTAAGGTATGATGCCCCGAAGTACTTTTCTCTGGACACGACCTTCAAACGCTCCGCAACACAGGATATAGGCTCGCAATACGGCACTGTAAGAATTACGCCTGAATGGCATATAACAGACAAACTAACACTTAAGGACAGCTTTACAAATTATCTGAATGCTCCGAAAAATAAAAATGAAATAACTATTGTATACAGTCCGGCTCTAAAAAAATATGCCGATTCCCTGAAATTTGAACTGGGCGTGGCACAATCATATTATGCAAACGGAGGTCGGAGTTCTGCGGTGAGTTTTAGTACAGGATTTAAGTTGTAATTGGAAAATAAATTTTATATAATTGACTTATTATGTTTAGATACAAACAGGAGCAAAGACAACCTAAAAGGGTTATAAATACAGAATCAAAAAAACAAAAAGAAAAGAAGATGACTAAGACATCGTCTTCCGGAGGATTTTATTACTCTTTTCTCACGGTAATTTTGCTCTTGTGTCTTTTTCAAATTACTATAAGCGCAGTATTAAATATTTCAAAAATTGTTTCATATAAGGCAAAAATTGTTCAAATTACAAAAACAAGAAATGCCGCAAAAGCATTAAACGAACAGCTTCAGGATAATATCAAAAATTTTTCAAATGTTGCCGGTCTGGAAGCTATTGCCCGAAACAATCTAAAAATGTCCAGTGAAGATGAAGTACTGGTAATTATTAATACCAAACAGGAAGATGAAAAAAACGAAAAGGATGCGGTTTTCAAGCTGCTAAAATTGACAAAGCATGATTAAAAATTTATTACAGGAAGGTTTTATTCTAAAAAACAGAGGGCATTACAAAAACGCTGTAGAAGTTTTTTACAAAGCCCTTGAAGAGGACAATAACAGTTCAGAACTTTTGTTTGAAATTGCAGACTTGTATTATAGAATGCAAAATGAAGAAAAGTCTCTCAGTTACATTGAACAAATTCTTGCAAAGAATCCGGAGCATATAGGAGCGCTTAAACTTCTGCAACAGATTTTTATTGACAAAAATGCATTTGCGGAAGCAGAACAAACCGCTAAAAATATATATTGTATTTCGCGCAATACTGCAGATTTAGTTCAAATCTTTAAATTATTAAACCGTCAGGGCAAATTTGATGAAATTTTTGAATACAATGTGGAAACACCTGATGTGTATATTTATATAGAGCAGGCAAGAGCAATGTATCACAAAAAAGAGTTAGAAAAAGCGGAAGAATTGTTAGATAAGGCTTTGGCGGCAGAACCGGACAATCAGGATACTTTATTGGCTCTCGGGGAAGTTTATTATGCCGGAAACAAAAAAGAACTATGCTCCGGAATTTTAAACAAACTTGATAAAAACAGTAAAAATCCTGAATTATTAAATTTTTGCGGCGCTGTAGAAAGTTATGCAGGAAATTTTACCGCAGCAAAAGATTTTGTATTGAGAGCCATAAAAATAGCTCCCGATAACGGTGAATATTATTTTAATCTCGCAAATATTTATTTTAAACAGGGTGACACAACCTATGCCAAACAGTATTACAATCATGCTATCTCGCTAGAGCCGGAAAAGATTAATTATCATTTTGCTCTGGCGAATCTTTATTACTCTGAAAAACATTACAAAAGGGCTCTGGAAGAACTTCAGTATAATTTTTTTGAAGCCAATTTGCTCAAAGCTATAATATACTATGATACCGGTTATCTTGCGGTGGCGAGAAGAGAATTAAATAATCTCGTCCAGGAACAACCGGATAATCCGATACTTATCGATTATATAGAAAGAATTAATAAAGAGTTAAAAGAAATTTAAAACTCGGCAAAGTATATAGAGTTGACAACGGTTGCGGCTGGCATAAACAAAAACTGCTATCTGTCAATAAATCTTATCCTTGTGTCAGAATAGTATTCTTTGTTGATCTGGTTGAAATTTTCAACTCTTTTGATTTTGCTGTCAAGCTCGCTATTAGGATTCTTTTGTGAAGCAAGTTTTAAATATTTTAAAGCTGCTTCCGTATCGCCAAGTTTTTCGTAGATATCTCCAATTTTATAAAGTGTTTCATAATGTCCGATGTACCCTTTTTTATACGCAATCTTATACATTTTTAATGCGTGTTTGTAGCGCTCTCTTCTGTAATAAAATTCGCCCAGCCTGAAAAACGGTTCGGGCTTTGACTTATCAACACCTATTGCAGCGTAAAAGCACCCTTTTGCATACCTATCTTTGCCGATTATATCATATAGAGTTCCAAGTCTTGTCTTATAAAAAATGCTTTGGGGATTTTTATTGCACAAAATTGTATATAAATTGAGAGCGGAGGTCATTTCATCATTAATTTTCCCGTTGTATGTTTTAAGTGCCAGATTGTAATATATACCTGCATTTGAATCCAATTCTTCTTCTGAAAGCTTTGAATAATCAACCGGAATCCTATACTCCAATTCTCCTTTTAAAGCTGAAAAGGAGGGAAGGACAAGCTGCAGGCAGCAAAATATAAATAAAAAAAATTTAAACACTTGACTCATATAATTTATCTTAACATTGTATAATAATATGTATTATATCAAATAATTTTTTAGTAGAATAGAAAAAAAGGGTGTCAATTTGTGAAAGAATTTATTTGCCTTTCAGTATTCATATTATTATCCGCACTATTTGCAATTGCAATGGTGATAGCAGGCTTTGTCTGTCAATACAGCAAGAAGTCGCCGGTAAAATCCGCGATTTATGAGTGCGGTATTAAAACGGTTGAGGATGCAAGAATACAGTTTGACATAAGATACTTTAATTACGCCGTTCTGTTTTTAATATTTGATATAGAAACAATTTTTCTATATCCGTTTGCAGTTTTTGTGAATGAACTCGGATTGTTTGCAATAATTGAAGCATTTATTTTTGCAGCTCTTCTTTTATTCGGGCTGTATTTTGCGGTTGATAAAAAAATCTTGAGGTGGGGGGAATAGTATGGCTGGAAACAGATTTTTCTCCGGAATCCCCGGTGTTATAGTAACCACAATAGATTATATTCTAAATTGGAGCAGGGCAAATTCACTCTGGCCGTTAACTTTTGCAACCTCATGCTGCGGAATTGAAATGATGCAGACAGTTGCTTCCGACAATGATATTGCGCGTTTTGGCTCCGAAGTTTTCCGCGGCTCTCCAAGACAGGCAGACTTGCTGATTTGCGCGGGAACCATTACATACAAAATGGCGCCGGTTTTGCAAAGATTATATGAGCAAATGGCAGAGCCAAAATATGTGATAGCAATGGGAGCATGCACCTGCGGCGGCGGCATGTTTGCAGACACATCTTATTCAGTTGTAAAAGGCATTGATAAAATTATACCGGTTGATATTTATCTTCCAATGTGTCCGCCGCGTCCGGAGGCTCTTATAGATGCCATCAGAAAGTTACAGTACAAAATAAAAACAGAATCAATTCTTTCCCGGCATGAATTTTTAAACTCACATGATTTAAATTCTGTTGAGGGGAACAGCGTTCTTGTTAAAGAAAGAAGGAGGTCATGATGGATTGGAATAAATTTAGTAAAGTATTTGCAAATTGCGAAATTAACGGCAATAAAATCTTAATTAAATCAGGGCTGCATGATGTTATAAGATTTATAGTTGACAACTACTCGTATGATGTTTTGAAAGAGATTATTGCTGTTCACAATCAGGACGACAAGATTGAATTAATTTATCATTTGTATTCTTCTGTTGATGAAGAAGATTTGCTCATTTCAATTTTTACGGATAATGAAATTGAAAGTATTATTGATATTTTTAAGTCAGCAGAAGCTGACGAGAAGGAAATCTTTGACTTATTCGGAATAAAATTTTCCGGACACGATAATTTAAAAAGATTATATATGCCTGAAAATTGGGAAGGTCATCCTTTAAGAAAAGATTATGTACAGGATGATACGAGGCTAAGCCGGAATGACAACAACGACAACGCTTAAACTGAATCTCGGACCGCAGCATCCGTCTACGCACGGGGTTTTAAGGCTCCTTTTGGAACTGGACGGAGAGAAAATATTATCCTGCGAGCCGGATATCGGATATCTTCACCGCGGGATGGAAAAAATGGCGGAGAAAATGTCTTATATCCGGTATCTTCCGACTGTTGACAGAATAGATTATCTTGCAGGCTTCTTTTATTCAGAGCTTTTATGCCGGATTGTTGAAAAAGCGCTTGAGGTTGAACTTCCTCAAAAAGTTCGTGCAATCAGGGTTATGCTTCTGGAGCTTAACAGAATTTCTTCCCACCTGCTCTGGATTGGAGCGTTTTTAATGGATTTGGGAGCAACCTCTCCGTTTTTCTACGCATTCAGAGAAAGAGAGATGATTTTAAGATATTTTGAAAAACTTACCGGACAGAGAATGATGTACAATTATTTTGTGTTCGGCGGTGTAAGAAGAGATATTGATTATCTTGAAGATGTTGATGAAATATTATCAATTTTGCTGTCAAAGCTTAAGGATTACGAAAATCTTATTGAAAAAAACCCGATTTTTATTAGACGAGTCGTAAATAAAGGTGTTTTAGAAAAAGAAACCGCGCTTAATTATTCAATAACAGGAGTCAATTTAAGGTCAAGCGGAGCGGATTTTGACACAAGATTTCAGGATAGTTTGTACAGCGGGTTTGATATCGGAAAAGTTATCTTAAAAGAAAAAGACTCCATGGCAAGGTACAGGGCAAGGATTCTGGAAATCAAAGAGAGCATGAAAATTGTACGCCAGGCGCTTGATTACCTAAAAAAATCTCCGGCGCTTGAACAGAAATTAATTAATCCTGTAAATATGAAGCTTCCGGAAGGCGACTATTTTGCGGATATAGAAGCCCCGAGAGGAATTGCAAGCTGCTTTGTCCGCTCTTACGGAGAAAAAGAGCCTTACAGGTTAAAATGGAGAACCGGATCTTATTATTCGGTTAACCTTTTGAGAAAGCTTCTCGTCGGAGAATACTTGAATGATGCTATAGCAATAGCCGGTTCGCTTGATATAATCCTGCCGGAGGTGGATAAATAATGAATTATCTTTATTTCCTCTACATAGAATTTTTACAGAGACACAATATTCCGAAACTTTTTGGAGATATCACGTATTATTTTATACCGTTTTGTATAATTGCAATAGCGCTTCTTGTTGTTGTTCTCGGGCTGGTACTTGCTGAAAGAAAGCTTCTCGGATTTTTCACCCAGAGAAAGGGTCCGAACAGAGTCGGATGGTGGGGGCTTTTGCAGACTCTTGCCGATGCTTTTAAGCTTTTATGCAAAGAAAATATCACACCGGATAAAGCTGACCGATTTCTATTCAACCTTGCACCGGTTCTCGTGTTTGTACCGATAATTGCAGCATTAGGAATAATTCCATATAGTGCTGAATTTACCTTTGTTAATACAAGTACAAATGTTATTTTATATCTTATTCTTGCAGCTTTTCCGGTTCTAAGTGTATTCTTAGCCGGCTGGGCAAGCAATAACAAATATTCCCTGTTTGGCGCCGCAAGAAGTATTGCGCAGGTTTTGAGCTATGAACTTCCTATAACCTTTGTAATTCTGGCTGTTGTTGTTCTCGCCTCCTCCATGAACCTCACGGGAATTACTCTTGCCCAAACTTCAAAATGGTGGTTTTCCGGCTGGTTCATATTCCCGGGCATTCTCGGATTTGTAATTCTTTTTATCTGCATTTTAGCAGAACTCAACCGCTGCCCGTTTGATCTTCCGGAAGCAGAAAGCGAACTGGTTTGCGGATATAATACAGAGTATTCCGGCATGAGATTTGCAATATTTTACCTGAGCGAATACGCAATGCTTTTTGCAAACGCAATGTTTATTTCAATTCTGTTTCTGGGAGGATATCTTTCACCGTTTGGTAAATACCTTTTCGGCTCGTCGTTTTTAATCTATTTTGAGCAGGCGTTCTGGCTTTTCTTAAAAGCTTCAATACTTGTATTTATAATAATCTGGATAAGAGCAACACTCCCGAGGCTTGCATCATTTGATTTGCTTAAGTTTTCATGGGTGTATTTGCTGCCGCTGTCTATTCTTAATTTATTTGTTGCGGTGATAATAAAATTTGCAGGAGCAGGGGGGTAAATGGGGGTAAGAGCGAGTGACTAAGTGATTAAGTGACTGAGTGATTGAGAAGGGCAGGTCAGGTTTTGCCTTACAATAACTAATAACAGAGCGCATTGCACCAATAAACTTCTTAAAGGGTTACGTTATTGCGAGGGAATAACCGGAACAGCCCGAAGCAATCCAAAAAATTACAGAAATGCAGGTCAGGTTTTACCTTACAATAACTAAAAACAGACAATAAAACTAACAAATGAGGGTAAATGATAATAAAAGGAACAATAAATTTAATAAAAGGTATGTTTGTCGTTTTTAAACATTTGTTTAAACGTCCTGTTACTCTTGAATATCCGGAAAAGAAAAGAATTTTGAACGATGTTTTCAGAGGGAAGCCGGAAGTAAGCGGCTGTATCGGATGCGGAATATGTCAGAAGGTTTGTCCGGCGGGCGCAATAAGTATTAAAAAAGACGAAAACGGAAAAGTTATTGAATACAAATTTGATTTAAAGAAGTGCATAATTTGCGGCAACTGTTCTTTCTACTGTCCGAAAGGCGCTATCAAAATGACAAAAGAATATGAACTGGCATCCGACGACAAAAAAGATTTGACACTTTGTTATAAAGGAGGTTCGAATGATTGATAATCCTGTAATTTTTTACTTATCCTCCGCCTTTATAATAGTTTTTGCGCTGCTTTGTCTGTTTGCAAAAAACGTTGTATATTCGCTTCTTTCATCTATTGTTGTTTTCTTTTTCGGAGCGTTGTTTTTCTATGTTTTAGGCTCTGAATACAATGCAATAATTCAGGCTGCAATATACGGTTTTGCTGTTCCGGTTCTTATCGGGCTTTCAATAATGTTCGGCGGGGAAAAAAATAAGAATAAGACCAAAAGAACTTTTGCGTTTTATTTGCCTCTGTTTGCAGGAATTTTTATTCTTGCGTTTGTTTATCTGACAATGATGTCTCTTGTCATCATGCCGGACACATTCAAAGCGTCGGAAGTCTTGCAGGTAAATGCGTTTGATACAATAAGGACTTTTGCAAGAGCTTTATTTATTGATTATGTATGGGCATTTGAGCTTGTATCTTTGCTTTTAACAATAGTTATAGCAGGGATTGGAATGCTCAGGGTTCACAAAAAAGGAAGGAGCAGGGTATAATGGAAATAACGATGTATCATTATTTATCAATCGGGCTTCTTTTGTTTCTGATAGGGCTTCTCGGCTCGGTTATTGTAAAAAATGTCATTAAAGTTTTAATCTCTATAGAAATTATGCTTCTCGGGGTAAATATCAATTTCATCACGTTTGCAGCATTTTGTGACAATATGAAATTTGACGGATATGTTATATCACTGTTTTACGTAGGCTTAGGAGCGGTAGAACTTGCGGTTGCGCTGTACCTCTTCTATCTTATGTATCAGAAAAAGGAGAGTGATTGTATTGAGAGATTTAATGAGTTGTAGGGTAGTGAATAGTGAGCAGTGAATAGTGAATAGATGTTATTGTTGGGTTGATAAACCCAACCTACATTAAAAAAGTATCTATTTAAATTCCTATTCACTATTCACTACTCACTATTCACTAAAAAGAAAGGACAAAACTTGATTCTAGACAACATATATTTAATACTTCTGCTTCCGCTCTGGATATTTCTAATAATCATGGGCGCAAGATTTTTTGCCGTTTATGTAAACAATAAAATTATATACCTTCTAACCCTGCTTTCATCTTTTCTCGGGGCTTTGATGTGTTCGGTAAGCTTGATAAAACTGGATACTGTTGTAGAACAGACCCTCCCGTTTATAAAAATCGGGAAATTTTCGCTTGAATTTGGCTTGTATATTGATAAACTCTCTTTGATAATAGCGCTTGTTCTATTTTTTGTAAGCTTTTTCGTACAATTATTCTCTGTAACTTATATGAAAGACGAATCTAAAAGGTACAGATTTTTTGCATACCTCAATATGTTTAACTTCTCTATGGCAGGACTTTTGTTCAGCCCGAATCTTTTCCAGATGTATTTTTTCTGGGAACTCGTAGGGGTTATGTCATATCTGCTTATCGGGTTTGACTACAAAAACAAAGAAAAATCAGAAGCTTCAAGGCGCGTGTTTTTGATGAACAGAGTCGGAGACACGGCTTTAATTGCAGCTATTATATTTTCTTCATACATAATGTTTTCGTATGGCGGAAACTTAACTTTTGCAACACTTTCGTTTGATGATATGAACGCAATCTCAACCATACTGTCTGCATACACTTCAACCCCGCTTTATTACCTGATTTGCGCTCTCTTTATAACAGGCGCTGCGGTAAAATCCGCCCAGTTTCCTTTTTATACCTGGCTTCAGGACGCAATGGAGGCAAAGCTTCCGGTAAGTGCACTTTTACATTCGGCAACAATGGTTGTTGCAGGAGCTTATTTGTTGATAAGGCTTGTTCCGGTATTTACACTCGAAGAGCCTTTGATGTACATAATTTCAGGGCTTGGAATCTTAACGGCGCTCATTTGTTCAATCCTTGCTTCAATTGAAACCCATCCCAAAAAAGTCCTTGCCTATTCGACTTCCGCAAATCTCGGGCTGATATTTCTGGCAGTTGGAATACTTAACATAAAAGCTGCATTAATTTTTCTTATCGCACACGCATTTATTAAATCAATGCTCTTCCTGTCGCTCGAAAAAATCGAAAATTATGTTAACTATTTTACTTTCCTTCTCGGCGGGCTGAGTCTTTCCGGGCTTATTTTCTCCGGAGTCGTCTCCAAAGAATTTTTGTTCGCTTCGCTCGGCGGAAATACAATTCTTTCTGTTTTGTACTGCATAACTGCCTTTATGACAGCTTTCTACATTATGAGAATTTCTATTGTTATGATAAAAGATAAAACGCTCGTAAACAGAATTGACACATTTGAATATATTCCGATAGCGTTTTTGTTTATCTTGAACATTCTTTTCTATTTCTTTATAAGGGAAAAAGTTTCATATAAAGTCGCAGAACCCTTCTGGGCAGCACTCGCAGGATGGGCGGCAGTCTATTTTCTGCATACGAAAAACCTGCTTACAAAATTTTCACATACACCGCGGCTTCTTGAAAAATTCTACAATAACATCCTGACAAAAATATATGATTTTATATCAAATACTGCAAATTTTATAGATGTAAAAATACTTGCAGATTATAGACCGCTGGTGTGGTTCGCCAAATCCGGAGTAAAAACCGTAAATTGGATGGAAGCAAACATTATGAATAAAGCTGTTGCGCTCACTGCCTCCGGAGCAAAAAAACTTTCGGAATGGGGCGGAAAGCTGCAAACTAAAAATGTCCAGACTTACAATGCGTACGCGTTTATTATTGTAACAATTGTTCTATGTCTGGTAATAATCGGATATACTGTAATGATAAATCAGATGAGCTAAAGGAGAAATATGGAAAAACTTTTATCAATACCGTTTTTAATATTTATGCCGCTTGTGGTATCAATGTTCGTGATATCACCGCTGTTTACAAAAAATGAAATCGTTGTGAGAAGATTCTCAAAATCTGTTTTCGGATTTCATTTCCTGTATTCAATTCTTATGCTGGCATTCTTTGATCCGGCAAACCCTTACACAAGCCAGATTCACTTTTTCGGGCTTGACTGGGTTCAGTCTGTCGGAATCAAATTTGCATTCAGAATTGATAATATTTCAATGATTCTTGTAATGCTCACATCGTTTGTTTTTCTCCTCTCATCTTTTGCAAGTAAATTTAACATAAGAGCTAATCATAAGTTTTATTATTCAATGCTCTTTCTGCTTGAAAGCGCTATTTTAGGTATATTTACATCTGCAGATATGTTTGTGTTCTTCCTGTTCTGGGAATTAGAACTAATCCCTGCCTACTTCTTAATAGGGGGTAAATGGAAAGGGATTGAAGTGAAACCTACAAATATCTCCGCCTCCGGAGAGGGTAAATGGAAAGGACTGGAAGTCAAAACTACAAATATCTCTGCCTCCGGCGAGGGTAAATGGAAAAATTCTGAGACAGAAGATGAAGAAAAAAGAGCGCAAAATTCCGCAATCAAGTTTGTACTGTTCACTTTCTCCGGCAGCATGGTAATGCTACTCGGAATTTTGCTGCTGCATTACTACAACTTTATTTCAAACGGCATTCTATCCGCAAGTTTTACAGATATTAACGCTTCAAGAATACCTGAATATATTCAAAACATTATAGCTGTCTGTCTGCTTATCGGATTCGGCGTAAAACTCCCGATAATTCCGCTTCACACCTGGCTTCCGGATGCGCATACAAACGCGCCGACACCGGTCAGTATGATTCTTGCGGGGATTCTATTGAAAACCGGCGCATACGGTATTTATAGATTTAATTATGAAACACTTCCGGACGCTTTTATCACAATTGCGCCAATTCTTGCAGTATTTGCTGTAATCAATATAATTTACACGGCATTTGTTGCTTACGCGCAGACTGATATAAAAAGAATCGTAGCGTACTCAAGCATTTCAAATATGGGGCTTATTCTCTTAGGCTTATGCGCAATAAACCAGCTAGGGCTTTCAGCTTCGGTTTTTCACATGGTAGCTCACGCACTCGTAACCTGCGGTCTGTTTATGGTTGCAGGAATTGTTTACTTAAGATGCAAAACGCGGGATATTAACACACTGTCAGGAATTGCAGTTGTTATGCCGCGCCTTTTCGGTTTTGCAACGGTAATTGTTCTTGCATCAATCGGAATTCCGGCATTTGCACCGTTTGTAAGTGAAATCTTAACAATACTCGGCGCTATGCAGGCCGACTTTTCTGATGTTTTAAAATTCGTCTCGGTATTCTCGCTTCCGCTCCTTATAATAAGTTCCTGCTATATGCTCAAATTCCTCCACAAAAGCTTTTTCGCAGAGATTCCTGTCGAATTTGAAAAAGTTAACGATATAACGATACACGAATTTATAGTTCTGGCATCAGTCCTTGCAGGGCTTATAATTTTCGGAATCTTCCCGGGAACACTGCTTGGAATGGTAGGGTAGGAGAGTATTGGTGACGGAGTGACTGAGAACAACGTTAATGTTGGGTTTCACCCAACCTACATTGATAAAAGCTGAATTTGATAATAAGATATAATATCTATTCACTATTCACTCCTCACTATTCACCAAAAAAAGCTGTAGGTTGGGTGAAACCCAACAATAAAACTAAAATTGACAATTGAATATAAAATAGATTGCCACGGCGCTCACGCGCCTCGCAATGACAGCACTCTGGTAAGTGAACTTACAAGTCCAGCGTCATTGCGGGGGTAAATGAATTAGGTTGGTAAGTGTAACTACAAGCTTGGCGTCATTGCGGGGGTAAATGAATTAGGTTAGTAAGTGTAACTACAAGCTTAGCGTCATTGCGAGGGGACAGCCATTCAGCCCGAAGCAATCCAAACGGGGAAACCCCTCACCCGCAGCCGTAACTTTCGCTTTCCGGCTCAAGAACGGCTGCTCCCTGTCTTGGATTTGCTCCTCGCTCACGGAGTTTCGTCATCGGAGCAAAGCTCCTGCAGACTCAATCCGTTCGCTATCCGGACTAACTCTCTGACGTTCGTGTCGTCCGTCCGCAAATCCGCTCTCCCACAAGGGGCGAGGGGAAGAATAATTCTATTCACTATTCACTCCTCACTATTCACTAAAAAAAGAAAGGTTCAAAATGCTAAACGATATATTTAATATTTTACTGCCGCAAATATCACTTGCAGGATTCATAATTCTGCAGCTGGTTTTAAGCCTGGTTTTATCTCCGAGACTTTACCGCTACGCAAGACTTGTATCAGTAATCGGAATATCTTTGAGCATAATTTTACTTTCTACCGTGCAGACCGAGCCGCAGTATTTTGCATTCAAAGATTCTTTGATGTCTGACAGTTATACTCTTTTGTTTGACTTTCTTATACTTGTATGCGGATTTTTGACGGCACTGCTCAGCAGGAATCTTATTAAAACAATTAAAGGAAATGCATATACTTTTCAGGCAGTCTTGCTTACGGCAATATTCGGGGCGATGAATATTATTTCCGCAAACGATTTTATAACGCTTTTCGTATCAATTGAAATTCTGAGTTTTTCAACCTATTTTTTGATTGCTGCGGCAAAAGGATATTACTCAAAGGAAGCTTCTTTTAAATATTTGCTTACTTCCGCAATATCTTCGGGTGTTTTTCTATTTGGAGTTTCCTACCTATACGGAATTACCGGTTCTCTAAATTTATCTGAAATTTATGAAATTGTTATGAGTCAGGATCCGTCAATTATGTATTCAATCTCCGCAATAATGATTGTACTGGGTTTGATTTCAAAGCTTGCGGTATTCCCGTTTGCTAACTGGGTTATTGATGTTTATAAAGGAACAGAGACATCTGTTCTTGCGTTCTTATCTACAATACCGAAACTCGCGGTTTTCGGTATTGTATGCAGGCTGCTTGTTTTCCCGCTCTCAAACAGTTTTGAATTGACTTTTGTAATTGCTATTATCGCTCTTGTAACGGCATTCTGGGCAAATACTTATGCTATTCGTGAAAACAACGTTAAAGCAATTCTTGCCTGCTCAGCTTCGGCCAACTCTTCATACGTTCTTCTTGCGGCTTGCCTTGTGTCGGTTTACAATCTCTCAACGGTAATATTCTATCTGCTTTGCTACGTATTGATGAACATTTCGGCATTTGCATTTTTGAACATTTGTTCCGATAAATACGATATGGACGTGAGAAGTTTTAAAGGTCTTTTTTATAATAACCACGGGCTTACAGGCGCGTATGCATTTTCAGTCCTTGCTCTTGCCGGATTCCCGATAACCTCCGGATTCGTTGCAAAAATTTATCTTTTTACCGCAATTGCAAGTTCAGGCTTAATCTTTGTTCCGTTTCTTTTAATACTCTTAATACTGACAGTTGCAGCACTTTATTACTATTTAAAAATCCTTATGCCGCTTTTTGAAAGATGTGACAAAAATACGGAAATTCCGAAACTCAATCCGGTGTTTTCACAAAAGTTTGTACTCGTTGTAACTGCAGCAATTACGCTTTTAATAGGAATTTACCCGGAAAAAATAATTGAGCTTTGCAGATTTATTGCTTACAATATTTAAACCAAAGCGGTTTCTACTTCTGATACGTATTTTTCAACATTTCGTGCCCAAAACGAATTTATATTGTCTTTGTCCGTATAATCGGAGCTAGGGCAATATTTAGCGTTAACTTGATAGAGTTTTGTTAATGCCCTGCCTTTATTATTTACATATCCTGAATTTAAAAATCGTGCCATGTCATTTATACATTCCGCAACCGAACTGTACGTTTTAAAAGTTGTAGTTCCCGGGATACGAACTCCTCCGATGTTATTTCTCATTCTTGCATTTTTACTTTGGCCGCCGGTTGATTCGTTCATTGCTATGCCGATTAAAACTGCCGCACTGATGCCGTACCTTCTCTGGGCATCAATAAATGCTTGTCCCTGACCTTCAAGAACGCCTTTGCCTTTAAGATATTTATTTAAATCCTCTGCCGTGCCATTATAAGGCATAGTAATATCTCTTGTATAATCACCGTAAACCTGTCTCATCTCAGAATCTGTCATCTCTGTCCAGTGTTTGCCTTTTAATGCTGCAAGAGACGATGAACTTACCGATGAACTTCGTGTTGTTGAAGAAGTATGACGTGCTGCAGGAGCTGATGAGACAGCAGACGCAACAGACGGAGCCGACGGAGCAGACGGAGTCTGTCCGATAAAACTAAAATTATAATTTGAATTCTGAATTGATGTAATCGGATTAGATGCCGTTGAACTTACAAATGTATCTCCCATACTAAAGTCTGAGTATGTCGGAGCAGTCCATTTATCCGGCGGGAAAAGTTCATTAATATCAATCTTTACATCCGGAAATTGAGGCATAGGAATACTTGGCATCAAAGGGAAAATGCTTACAGGTGACATTACATTCGGATAAGTATACATCATTGCAGGGAAAGGTGCAAAGCAGCTGTTGAAAGGATTACACCAGCTATTGAAGGACCAGCCCCAGTTCATACAACCAAAAAACGGATTATTGTTAAATACTCCGTGCATAAAACCGTGTGTGAAATTGTTCCAGAAATTATGTGCGCTCATAAATATCCCTGTAATAATCCTTATATATAAAGTTTCTATTACTGAAAAAATTGACCTTTTGTAAACAAAAAGTTACATTTGCTCCCGATTTACCATATACCCTTTTTTTGTTATAATGAAATAACAGTAGAGAAGGAGAACTATGAACAAAAATCAATCAATCGGGATGTATGTAATCCTTGGTATTATGGTCTTAGCGTTTATTTCAATGCTTTTTTCCGGACCGACTTCCAGCACACAGGAATTGTCTTACACAAACTTTATACAAAAAGTTGAAAATAAAGAGATTAAAAGTGTTGACATAGGAAGAGACTCTTTAATTGCTCTTCCCGTAAACCAGCCGGAGGCAAAAAAGTCTAATACAAATCCTTTGTATGGAGAAGTAAAGCCGCCAAAATTACAGTACAAAGTTCTTCTTCCGGAAAACTCAGATGTACTTGCAAAACTTGAAGAAAACAATGTTGAGATTAATGCTAAGCGTTCAAACGATTCAAGTTCGGCTTTTTCAATGGGGTCATCTCTTATAACGATACTTCTTGTTCTGGGCTTTATTATGCTTATAATAAAATCCATTCAGGCAGGCGGCGCTCAGGCAATGTCCTTCGGAAAAAGCCGAGCAAAAATGCTTATGGATAACAAAGTTAAAACAACATTTGCCGATGTTGCGGGGATTGATGAAGAGAGAAAAGAACTTGAAGAGATTGTCGATTTCTTAAAACATTCCGACAAATACGTAAAACTCGGCGCAAAAATTCCAAAAGGCGTTCTCCTTGTGGGCGCTCCGGGTACGGGTAAAACCCTTATGGCGAAAGCAGTGGCAGGAGAAGCCGGAGTTCCGTTCTTTTCAATAAGCGGTTCGGACTTTGTTGAAATGTTCGTAGGTGTCGGCGCTTCCCGTGTTCGAGACTTATTTGAGCAGGCAAAAAAGCACCAGCCATGTATTGTATTTATTGATGAAATTGATGCAGTAGGACGCCAGAGAGGTGCAGGCTTGGGCGGCGGACACGATGAAAGAGAACAGACACTTAACCAGCTCCTTGTTGAGATGGACGGATTTGACGAAAATACGAATATAATTATTCTCGCTGCAACTAACAGACCGGATATCTTAGATAACGCACTGTTACGTCCGGGAAGATTCGACAGGCAAATCGTTATCAATAAACCTGACGTTCTCGGAAGAGAGCAGATTCTTAATGTTCACGCCAAAAATAAACCGCTTGCAAAAGAAGTGGATTTAAAAACTCTTGCAAAGCGTACTCCGGGATTTACCGGTGCCGATTTACAAAACCTTCTGAATGAAGCGGCTTTACTTGCGGCAAGACATGATAAGTCTGAAATAGAAATGCCTGACCTGGAAGAAGCTATTGATAAAGTTATGGCAGGACCTGAAAAGAAAAGCAGAATTATATCCGATGAAGAAAAAGAAAATACTGCTTACCATGAAGTCGGGCATGCTCTTCTTGCAAAACTTCTTAAAAATTGCGATCCTTTACACAAAGTTTCCATTATTCCGAGAGGAATGGCTCTCGGTATCACGCTTACACTTCCGGAAAAAGATCATCTTACAATGCGTAAGAACCAGCTTCTTGACAGAATTACAATGATTCTCGGCGGACGTGTCGCAGAAGAACTTATCTACGGAAAAGATAATGTTACAACAGGCGCATCGAATGACTTAGAAAAAGTTTCAGCGCTTGCAAGAAGTATGGTTACAACCTATGGTATGAGCGAAAAAATGGGCAACTTAGCTTACGGAAAAGAGCAGGAACATATTTTTATGGGCAGAAATTTCGGTAACACAAGAGACTTCTCCGAAGAAATTGCTGCTGATATTGATAAAGAAGTCAAGAAAATTGTTGATAAACAATACGAAGAAGCTAAGCAGCTTTTGAATGACAACAGAGACATGCTTGAATACATTTCTAAAAACCTGCTTGAAAAAGAAACTCTTGATGAAAAAGAGTTTGAAGATTTGATGAATGAAGTCAGGAACAAGCGCAATTCTGAAAGTGAGCAAGAGGGGTAAAGGGGAATTATTTTATTAGTGACTGAGTGATTAAGTGACTAAGTGACTGAGAAAGGAATAAATTAATGTCGGATAGGTAAGTAAGACTACAAATTTGGCGTTATTGCGGGGGTAAATGAATTAGGTTGGTAAGTGTGACTACAAGCTTAGCGTCATTGCGAGGGTAAATGATTTCAGTCAGGAAGTAAGCCTACAAGTCGGGCGTCATTGCGAGGGGACAGCCATTCAGCCCGAAGCAATCTATAACAAAGTTGACAATTGAATAAAAAATGGATTGCCACGGCGCTCACGCGTCTCGCAATGACAGCACTCTGGCAGGTTCGGCATTACTTGACAGAATTGATAAGCAGGTCGGGCTTTAGCCCGACAATAACTAAACATAGGAGATTATAAATGGACAGAGAAGAGCTGATATTTCAAGAATACAAGACATATTGCGAACAAAAAGAAAATTTTATTGACAGAAATTTTAATACTAATAAATTCTATATGGCAGCAATTTTTGTGATAATAATTGCCATGATATATACAGGAAACGTAGTTTTCATAAATTTAATCACCGCAACTCTGGTTTTTGCGCTTTTAGGTGTTTCAATAAGCGCTTTGTGGTGGATGAATGTTGATTCTTACAACACACTTATTAAAATCAAGTATGCAAATGTAATAGAAAAAATTGAAGAAAAATTTCCTGTAAAACCATTCACCGACGAATATCAGGGAATTGACGAATACAGAGGTAAAAAAGTTTTTATGTTTTCTGATATTCAAAAACTTATTGCGGCAATTTCAGCTTTATTTTTCTTTGCAATTTGTGTAAGCGAGATATCACCGCTTGTTATGGCAGGGTTTAATAAGTTTCTGGATCTTGCAGTGAAAGTCAGAGGGGGAATTTAGAAAAGTTTAGAAGGGGATAAGTTTAGAAGTTTAGAAGAAATTTACCGGTAGTTTATAAGTGAATACAAAATCTTCTCAACTCCTAAACTGATAGCAGCTTGCCGCCCAAAATAATAAGGAGAGATAATGAGCCGACAGAAGGAATACGGAGCAGCATTAAACTGGAATTATGTAATAGTCTCTATTGTAGTATTTGTAATACTAACAATACTCGTGCTTTATATGCCGGGATTGACAAAATTCGATTCAAATGTTCTGCACTCCATAAGGCTTGCGCTCTCGCCTTATCCTGTCTATATTGCAACTTTTATAACGGAGTTTGGACGTTCTTACCACATGATCTGGCCTCAAATTGCTGCAGGAAGCGTGTTAATCTCTGAAAAGAGATATATGAAAGCTTTTCTTTTGATATTTTTCACTCAGGCAACTTATGTTCTGACGGATGTTATAAAGAATTTTGTATGCCGCGAACGCCCTTGTATTGATTCAAGTTTTAGTTTTCCGTCAGGACACTCTTCAACTACAATGTGTTTTTACGGAATTTTAATTTATCTTGTTCTGCATTATGCAAAATCCGATTTCTGGAGATATTTTTTAACAACTCTGTTCGG
>CALUSN010000019.1 GCA_944323435.1 Candidatus Gastranaerophilales bacterium
CTCAACTCGCCTGCCCCATTTCCAACGTGCCACCGGCACCTTGTCAACGGGCGACCCTGCTACATCCCGATATTATTTTTAATTTTCAATTTGGCATGCGCAGTTTGGTATATCTTCTAAACGGCTCGTTCGAGCTGCCGCTCTCAACTCGCCTGCCCCATTTCCAACGTGCCACCGGCACCTTGTCAACGGGCGACCCTGCTACATCCCGATATTATTCAATTTTCATTTATAAAATGCCGGCCGGGTTTTCCCCGATTTTAAATTATTTCCGCAGCGATTTTATCTTACAAGTTTTATTATAAAACGCAAAGACAGGAAATCAAGCTTTAATTTGTTCTATATCAAATTATACGGCTTACTCCCTGTTTACACCTCTGGTAATGGCTTCAAGAATTTTTTTTACTTTTATAATTTGAATCCCTTCAAATTCTCCCTGTAATTCATTCGCCGCCGGAATTATTATTTTTTTAAATCCGAGTTTCTGTGCTTCTGTTATACGTCTTTCAATATGATTAACCGCTCTTATTTCCCCTGAAAGCCCGATTTCTCCCACTATTGCCGTGTGAGAATCAAATACAACGTCTCTTACGCAGGTTACAATCGCAAGCGCGATTCCCAAATCCGCAGCCGGCTCATTAACATCAATTCCGCCGATAACGTTCACATAAACATCCTGCTTTGATAAATTAAGCCCGATTCTTTTTTCAAGAACCGCAAGAATCTGCAAAACCCTTCCCGTATCAACTCCGTTTGCAATCCTTCTCGGCGCCGGATAAGGTGTTGTTCCGACAAGTGCCTGAATTTCTACCAAAAGCGGTCTTGTGCCTTCGCTTGTTACAATAATCGTACTACCCGGAGTCTGGGTCTGGTTGTATTCTTTTAAGAAAACTTCACTGGGATTAATAACTTCTCTCAAGCCTTTACTTTCCATCTCAAAAATCCCGACTTCCGAAGTATTTCCGAAACGGTTTTTAATCGAACGCAAAATCCTGTAGGATTTATATTTATCCCCTTCAAACTGAATAACCGTATCAACCATGTGTTCAAGAACCTTCGGTCCCGCAATATTTCCTTCTTTTGTAACATGCCCGATTACAATTATTGAAATATTTTTGGTTTTTGAAATCTGCATAAGCATGTTGCAGCATTCCCTGATTTGTGAAACGCTTCCGGCTGAGCTCTGGATTTGTGAAGTATAAATAGCCTGAATACTGTCCACAATAACTAAATCAGGCATCATCTCTTCAATATGCTTTTTTATTAGCTCTAGATTTGTCTGGGGGTAAATATAAAGGTTATCAGATTTTACTTCCAATCTTTCAGCCCTTAATTTAATCTGACCTGCTGATTCTTCCGCTGAAATATAGAGAACTTTTTTCCCGCTTTTGCATAATTCGCCGGCGGTTTGCAATAAAAGTGTAGATTTGCCGATTCCCGGATCGCCTGCAAGTAAGACGAGCGAGCCTTTAACAATCCCTTGGGATTTAGATTCAGCCCCTCTCCCTAACCCTCTCCCCGAAGGGGCGAGGGGAGACACGTTGTTTGCAGCTCCATCAGCCTGTCCGATACATTTACCCCCGTTTGATAACGCTAAATCTGTAGCTTCGTCAGCCTGCCTAATACATTTACCCCCGCCTAAGACTCTGTCAAATTCTGAAATATTAGTACTCATCCTGATTTCAGTATTCATTTCAATCTCGTCAAGCTTCATCGGCGGTAAATCCTCCGGAAGCTCTGTTTGTGCAGCCTTTTTGACCGGAGTATCTAACTCTTCAACAAATGTTCCCCAGCTTCCGCATTCCGGACATTTGCCAAGATAACCCGCTGTTTCATATCCGCAGCTCTGACATACATATTTTGATTTGACTTTAGCCATAAATTATTGATTCATAGGGATAATTAATTTTTGACCGATTGATAAAGCATTCGGGTTGGCCATTTTATTGGCATCCTGAATAAGGTTTACTTTATTCATATCAAAAGCACCGTAAAATCTTATGACAATACTTTCTAAAGTATCACCTTCTTTAACGATGTATTCTTCATTGAGAGAAACCGGAGCAGCGGTTTTCTTTGAAGAGGTGCTGTCTGCCGGAATGAACGAAAATCTTCCGGAGGATTCAGACACCGGTTTAGAGACAGGAATTACGGAATCGTCTTTCGGGGTAGATAAATTGATAAGTAAACTTACAAAAGTGGTGATAAGTAATGTGACGATAACTCCTGCAATCAAACCTGTAACAAAATAAACCTGCGGAGCTTTTTCGCTTTTTTGCGGTTTGATGTTAAATGACTGCCACAGAGCGTCTAATTCTTTATTTTTGCTCTGAGTTCTGTAAAAATCTTCATCCTGATGAGTTCTGTTATATCTATTGAGAGCCTCCATCATTGCAACTTTTTCTCTGGTAATATTCGATCTTCTCAGTGTTGTACTTTTCATAAATCCTCACCACTTTAGTTCTAATTGAAATTTAACATAAAATCCAAAATGACGCAAATTTGTTAAGTAAAATGTTAAATTATATTAAGTTAAAATATTATCCTGCATTTAGAACAATTGCGCAATTTGTTCCGCCAAACCCGAAAGATGTGCATAAACAGGTTTTTACCGGTTTGGAGACAGGATTTTTATCAGCAAGTTTAATCAAAGGAAGAGAAGGGTCGTATTCTCCGTCATAAATATGCGGGTATATTCCAGTACTCTTTGAGTCCAAAAGTGCGCAGCAAAGTGCGGTTTCAATACTTGCTGCCGCCCCGAGACAGTGACCTGTAAGCGGTTTTGTGGAGCTTGCCGGAACTTTGTTTCCAAAAACATCATGGATTGCTTTTGCTTCCATAAGGTCATTTGCGATTGTGCCTGTCCCATGAAGGTTTATGTAGTCAATTTCTTCCGGTTTTATTTTCCCGAGTGCAAGTCTAATGGCTCTTTCAGGCTCAACGGCATTAGGGTCGGGAGTTGTGGAATGATAAAAATCCGTTGTTTCTCCGATTCCCGCAACTTCAATTCCTTCTCCGTCTTTTTTTACGACAAAAGCAGCAGCGCCTTCTCCGATGTTTATTCCTTTTCTGTTTTTGCTGAAAGGGTTGGAAGGTCTGTTATTCAAAACTTCCAGAGCGTGAAAACCGTATACCGGAACTTTTGAGATGGAGTCGCACCCTGCTACGATAACTGTTCCGGCAATTCCGGATTCCAGAAGTTCACGTGCAATTGTAAATGCTTTTATTCCTGATGAACAGGCGGTTGAAACAGATGTATAAAAGTTTTCAAACCCGAAATGTTTATGTAAAAATTCAGCGGGGCTGCTTATCTGATAATGCTTCGGGTTTCTGCTTATTTCATATTCATCAACGCCGGAATTTGAAGTTGCTGTTACAATTGCAGTTGTTTTTCTGTCGTACTTGTCAATCTCCAGCGGTTCAAGTGCTTTTAAAAGCAGACGGTTGCAGCGCAGATTATAGCTGTTCTCTTCAATCTCCGGAAGCGGAAAATCAACGATTCCGAGCCGTGCAAAATCTCTTTGCACAAACTTTCCGGCTTCACCGTTTACGGCTCTTGCAAAGATTTCATTAATATCAGACCCCAGATTACATATTGCGTTGTATTTAATTATCTTCATTTATTGTATAATTTTAGCATGAAAAACTTTTTTTATATAAAAGATTTTTGTTATATAAAAGACGAAAATGCGCTTGATGTCTCATTTGTACCGCCGCTCGTGAGAAGAAAACTGAGCCTTCTTGACAAGACAGTTTTAATGCTTGCGGATAAAATGTTTAATCCAAATATTGAAGAAATTGTTTTTTCGTCAGAATACGGAGAATTTACACGACTAGATACAATAATAAGCCAGTATCAGGAGGCGGATGAGGTTTCGCCTTCCCAATTTTCAGCATCAGTATATAATTATCCGGTAAGTTTTTTTACTCTTTATAAAAAATTAAATATTCCGTATCATGCAATTTCATCAGGAGAAAACTCTCTTGCGGCAGGTTTTTTTAAATCAATAATATCTCCAATTGAAGAAGTTCTTTTTGTTTATGCTGATATAAAAAACAAGGTGCACGGTGCTGCCTGTGTAATTTCCAAAACTTACGGCAATATGAAGTTTGAATACGATAATTCGCAGACAGGACAAACCGGCTTTGAAGAATTTATTGAATTTCTTGATGGAAAAAGAAACTCTTTAAATTCGCCTTTCGGCAGTTTCAAAACCGGCTCCTGTAATTAAACTCCGAATGCAGCTCTAAATTTGCGTGTATCTAAAAACTCTTCATTATTTTCATTATTACCGTTATATTGCAGGGTTTTGCCGTCCTGCTGGTTTTGAGATGTTCCGGCAAGAGTTTCAACCTGTGACTGAAGTTCTGTATTAGCTTCTCTTATTGCATCAACATCCCAGGTTCCTGTTGCTTCTATATACGGCTGAATAGCTGCTGTATACTGTTCTGCAAGAGAAGAAGCTCCTTCGCCGATTTTACCGATTGCATTGGTAAATTCTGTCAATGAGCTGATATCTTCTCCCATTTTACCGATTGATGCAGTTAATGTTTTAAGGTTTTTTGCACCGCCCTGAATTCTTGTCTGACCGGCAGAAACTCTCTGGTTTCCATCCATTATAAGCTGTGCGCCTTTTCCGCCTGAACCGAGGGCACTGAAAGCGTTAGAATTGATTGCTTCTCCGGCTTTTATTTCTGCCTGTCCGGTCGGCACATCTGTTGCACCCTGTGTTGTAATCTTTGAAGTCTCTGCGCCTGCTGCTGCACCTTTCTGAATATATTGCTGAATATCGGCAACGCCTTCAGAAATCTTGGTTGCAGATTCTTCTATTAAGCCTGCTATATTATTGACACTCTGTTCAACAACTGCATTCTGCTCTTCTATTACAGACTGCATGTTCTGAATGCCGCTTACAAGAGTATTAATTGCTGCTGCAGCTTTGCCGATAGTTTCAAGAGCTTCTTCTCTTTTTTCAGGGTCGTTTAAATTCTTCTTAGCTTCATCAATAATATCAAGCTGCTCGGTGATTTGCTGCTGGATTTCAGCAATTTCGCTGTTTTCACCGCCCAACTCTTCAATTGCTTTGAGTGCATCCTGAATGCTTGTTGTATTAAGAGCAATATCAGAAGTTATTTTTTCAATTGCTTCATGAACTTCCTGCGCCTTCCGGTCTGCAGCTTTTTCATTTTTATTTATTTCGTCTTCGTTTTTCTTAACTTCCTGATTAGCTTTTGAAACCTGATTTTTTGAGAATGATATCATACTCAAAAGACCTTCAATAATGTTTATTGAAGCTTTTGCCTTTTGTTCGTCATTCCCGTTAATAGCTTCCTGCCCGTTTTGTATAACGCCGAAAATTGAGTTTACAAATTCCGGCTGTGAAGAAGATGAGCCGCTCTTAACATCAGAACCTGAGCCGATTGATTCCAACTGACCCAATGCCTGATTTAATATTGATTGTAAATCTGTATTTGTACCAAGACCCATCTTACGTGTTTCCTTTTTATACCATCTTATATATATAAAGTATAGAAAAAGTACCCAATTTCAGGGTGTTTATAAAATGTTACAAAACTTAATATATGTAACCGGGTGGATTTAAGAAGCAATATTTTTTAGTGAATATAGGATAGAAATTTGGTAAATCGGCTGGTGATTAAGTGAATGAGAATATAAAAATATAGCAGGTCGGACTTCAGCCCGACCTGCTACTACAAGTCATGTGTAATTACGAGGGAATAGTCAGAACAGCCGGAAGCAATTTTGAACAAATTAACGGGGTTGAAAATTTGAAAAAATGAGTTAAACTATAATCAGAGGTATATTATGAGTTCTATATCGTCTATAGATACATCCATTTACTCCGGATTAATTGAGAATCGTGACGCCGTAAGCGGGAGAAATGCTTCTTATACTGCTGCAGTACCGTCTATGACAGGCTCAGATGCGGAAAATAACAAAGTAGATTTAAGTAATTATTATTCTAATATTCGTCCGGAAGATTTGTTGACAACTGCCGGAAATAATGTTGCCCAATCTGCTGAAGCTCTTGACAATGCGATGGTGTCTGCGATTCAAAACGGATATACCGTAAACGATGCAGTTAATATTCATCTTGCAAAAACCGCCTATGCTGCTAATTGTACGGTTTTTAATGCAATTAATGAGATGTCAACTTTTGAACTTTCAGTTTAATGAAACAGCCAAAGAACTTCATTATAAAACCGGAATACGCATAAGATGATTATAAGAAGTATAATCAATATTATTGCCTGCGGGGATTTCCAGTCAAAATACTCATGTGTATGCGACACTCTGTTTTGGTATGTTTCAATGTAGTGTATCAGGTAAAAAATATTAAAAATAACCATATAATAAGGATTAAATGTTATTTCGGAATTATAAATCCTTGCTGTATATTTTTGGATAATTCTTAAAACTCTGTATGTAAGGGCTATATAGATTAAACACTGAAGGGCAGACAAAATCACCAGTAATGCCGGATGATTGTAAAAGACAAAAAGGTAAAAACCGCCGTTTACTGCAAGTAGAAGAAAAAGCCAATTAAGTTTTAAGCCGTCTTTTTTGCCTTCAACAAGTTTATTAATAGCTTTACCGTTAATAAAAAACCATATGGTTGAAAAAAATCCCAGAGTCAGCAGGTCTATTGCAAGAAACGGTCCGAGTTCTTTAAATTTCACATCCGGCAGACACGGTTCCTGAAACAATGCTCCGCAATTGCTGCATTTTATTACATCAACATTAATTAAATTTCCGCAAAACGGGCAATTAATTTTTTCAGTCATTACAGCTCACTCTTTCTCTATTGACCGATTATACCACAAGTTTACATTAAAAAGCAAAAATTTACATAACCATGCGGATAAGGTCAATTGAGTGTAAAGAGCAAAACTCACTATTTTTCGTTAATGATTTTTGCAGAGTCCTCCAAATCTTTCATAAGTTTTTCATTGCCTTTATCCAATCCTCTGTGACGAAGGGCTTTTGCAATTGCATCTGCAAAATTCGGCGCTTTGCCTTCCGATACTGCTTTGTAGTAATCATCTTCAAAATTTTCGCCGAGTCTTAATGCCCAGTTGCCCTGCGTTGTTCCCGGACGGTTGTATGTTTTTGCGATTCCCCAGAAATCAGTAAAGAAAATTTGTATTCTTTTTGCCGGACTTGCAAAGAGTTCGGTAAAGCTTGCTGCTAAAAATTTCTTTTTATCTGTACGTAATTCTTTAGCATATTGTTTAATTTCTTCTTTAGTTGCTCCTTTTGGAGCAGTATCTTCCGCAAGATAGTTTGTTTTTTTTATAAAACGTCCTGTCTCTCCGGAATTTTTTTTGTTTTTATGGTTAAACAGATTTTCCATGAATTCAAGAAAAGAACTATTGTCATGAGAGCCAATCATAATTACATTATTTGCAGGAGCTTTGCTGCCGCGGTCATCAAATTGTGTTATTGATATTCCGGAAAGGTTAAGGTTTTTCATGACACGCTTAACCGGTTCAGTCTTATCTCCAAGATCTTCGCATATAATATCTGATTTGTTCAGACCGTATTTTTCTGCAGCCGGTATAATGATTTTTGTGAATAAATTTGCATACTCTTCATCATTTTTCTTTTTATATTTTCCGGAAAATACAGAATAAATTCGACCGGAATTAGAAGAGGTCATTTTTGTACTGTTTACTGTATAAATAAACGGGTCAACCAGCCCTATTACGTGATCGAGTCGTATTCCGCCCGGAAAACTTGCAAAATATTCTTCATATTTTTTTTGAAGAGCTTTTCCGGCTTCACCCAATGAGCCGTCCTGATTGAATATTTTTTCCGGATCATAATATTTAAATCCCCATCTCTGCCCTGTTTTAGAGAAATAATCAGGAGGACAGCCTATAGCTTTGCCTTTCAAAAATAATTTTTTATTGACCCAGGTATCTACATCGGTCTGGGCAACAGGAGAATCTCCGATAATTTTTATTCCTGTTTTTTTCGCAAGTTCGTTTGATTTCCGGTTTTCTTTTTCCAGAATCATTTGTTGGAACAGAAAATAATCATAATCATCTTTATATTTTTCTTTTATTTCCGCAATTCTTTTTTGAGAAGCTTTTGAACTTTCCTTTGCATACAAATCTCTGTCGATTTTGTCCCAATTCTCAAACCAGCCGGCACCGGAAATTTTTGAGATTTCTTTATCTGTATATGAATCTTTGTTTCCCCAGATAGCCGTATCATCATTGCCATGAATTTTGGATAAAATTCTATATACGGCGCTTTTTTCATAATCGGCTTCTCTGGCTGCTTTGAATTCTAAAAACTCTTTTGAATTTTTTCCATTAATAAAAGCTTCTTTTAATGCCATATCGTAAGAACGGCGGATATAGGGATAATTAACAGTTTCTTTATCCGGATTATTTTTAACAATTTTATCGAAAGTTTCTCTGGACAATATTTTACCGTATTCTTCAGTTGTAAGTTTTTCCAGAGGAATCATAAAAATATTTTTTGCATTAGATTCAGGCGCATAAGGAGAATTGTCAAGTACTTTTCTCAATCCGTTCGGTTCCTGCTGAATGCCAGAAAATCCATGGTCTTTTAAAAACGGAAAAAGTTTTGTAACTGTTGTTTTTGAAAATAAGGAGCCTATCCCTGTATTTTCGGATTTAACAGCCGGAGCCGATGCATTATGCAGAATAACATCAACCTGTTTGCCGAGTAAATTCAGACCTTTATTAATAGAATTAGTATAAATCTGCATTTCTTTTTGATTAGGTTTACGGGTAAATGTTAGACCATTATCAATTTTCTGAATCCTCATAATAACACTCCTTAAAATACACACATAATTTAGCAAATAAATCGTAACACAAAGAATATATCAATGCAAGTATATCCTGTATATCAAAATTTTGTCTCTTGTTGTAAATAAAAATTTTATGTTATATAATCGAAACATATAAATGAGAGAGATGAGGTGGGGAAATGGAGACATTAAATAAAAACCAAGGTTTGATTACTCAGATTATCGGACCGGTTATTGACGTAGAATTTGCACAGGGTGAGCTTCCTGAAATTTATACAGCCTTAAGAATATATAAAGAAGACGGCTCTTATGTAGTTGCGGAAGTTCAGCAAATGCTGGGTTCTAATAGGGTAAGAACTGTTGCAATGGCGTCAACCGACGGTCTTAAAAGAGGTATGAAGGTTGAAAATACCGGCGAACCTATTAAAATTCCGGTAGGGAAACCGATTTTAGGAAGGATTCTTAATGTAATCGGCGAACCTGTAGATAATGCAGGACCGATTGAGACAAATGATTATCTTCCGATTCACAGACAGTCTCCGTCCCTAATTGATCAGAATACGGAAATTGAAATTCTTGAAACAGGTATTAAGGCAATCGACTTATTGCAGCCATACCAGAAGGGCGGTAAAGTAGGTCTCTTTGGCGGTGCCGGTGTTGGTAAAACCGTTTTGATTCAGGAATTGATTCACAATATTGCAATGGCGCATAACGGTGTGTCAGTATTTGGCGGTGTCGGCGAAAGAACAAGAGAAGGAAATGACCTCTGGAACGAGTTTAAAGAAAGCGGAGTTCTTGACAAAGTAGGTCTTATTTACGGTCAGATGAACGAACCGCCGGGAGCCAGAATGAGAGTCGGGCTTTCCGCTTTGACTGCTGCAGAGTATTTCAGAGATTTCTCTAAACAGGACGTACTTTTGTTTATTGATAACATTTTCAGATTTACTCAGGCAGGTTCTGAAGTATCGGCATTATTGGGACGTATGCCTTCAGCAGTAGGTTATCAGCCTACACTTGCAACCGAGATGGGTGAATTACAGGAACGTATTACTTCAACTAAAGACGGTTCTATCACTTCTGTTCAGGCAATTTACGTACCGGCAGACGACTTGACAGACCCGGCTCCTGCAACAACGTTCTCTCACTTGGATGCTTCTACCGTACTTTCAAGACAAATTGCGTCACTCGGTATTTATCCGGCAGTTGACCCGTTAGCTTCAAGTTCAAGAGTCCTTGACCCGAATATTATCGGTAAAGAACACTACGAAGTTACAAGAAAAGTTCTTGAAATTCTTCAAAAATACAAAGAATTGCAGGATATTATCGCAATTCTCGGTATGGATGAGCTTTCTGACGAGGATAAAGAAACGGTTAACAGAGCAAGAAAAATTCAGAGATTCCTGTCTCAGCCGTTCTTCGTTGCAGAACAGTTCTCAGGCATTCCGGGCAAATACGTTAAACTTGAAGATACAATCAGAGGGTTTAAAGAAATCATCGAAGGTAAGCATGACGATTTGCCGGAGCAGGCTTTCTACATGGTCGGAACAATTGAAGAAGCTGTTGAGAAGGCTAAAACGTTACAATAGTGAATAAGTGACTGGGTGATTAAGTGACTAAGTGACTAAGTGAGTTTAATCTTGTTATAAGGTTGCTTAATTACCCGAATATGAGTTTAAAAAAATGAAGTTAAAAATAATTACACACGAAAAAATTGTTTTTGAAGGCGAAGTTGATGAGCTTGTTATTCAGACGACAAGCGGTCAGATGGGTATATTAAAAGACCACATTCCGATGACGACCGCGCTTGCAATCGGTGTCACCAAAGCTAAATTGGGCGATAAGTATAAGTACTTTGCGACAATGGGCGGTGTTTTCCAGTTTAAAGACAATGAGGCAACAATACTTACGGATGTTTGCGAGGACGGATGTGATATTGACGTAACAAGGGCAAATGCTGCTAAAAACAGGGCAGAAGCAAGGTTAGCGGATGCAACTGCAAAGGTCGATGCGGACAGAGCACAGGCAGCATTGGCGCGTTCACTTGCAAGACTTAAGGCAGCACTCAATAAGTAAGCTCTGGTAGATTTCAACTTTTATGACCGAAAAATTTAATTATAAATTAATTCATATTGATAAAAATACCGGAGCGCGCGCCGGTATTTTGCATACTCCGCATGGTGATATTGAAACGCCTATTTTTATGCCTGTAGGAACAAATTCGACAGTCAAACTGGTTACTAATAATAATCTTTATGATACAGGTGCCCAAATAATTTTGGCAAACTCATATCATTTGTATCTGCGTGCGGGGCATAAGCTTATTGAAAAATTTGGCGGTATACACGGATGGATGAACTGGCAAAAGCCTGTACTTACGGATTCAGGCGGGTTTCAGGTGTTTTCACTGGCTCATTTGCGTAAAATTTCCGAGGAAGGCGTGGAATTTAGAGACCCGAAAGACGGAAAAAAACATTTTATAAGTCCTGAAATTTCAATGGAGATTCAGCAGTCAATCGGGGCGGATATAATTATGGCATTTGACTGGTGCGCGCCTTATCCCTGTGATTATAAAACAGCAAAAGAAGCAATGGAGAGGACTCACAGATGGCTTGAAAGATGTATTAAAGCTAAAACATCGACGAATCAGGCGCTTTTTCCTATTTGTCAGGGGGCATTTTATGACGATTTAAGAAAAGAAAGTGCTGCTTTTGTATCTTCCTTTGACGCGCCGGGGTATGCAATCGGCGGCTTAAGCGTCGGCGAGGATAAAGAGACAATGAATCATTTTGTTGAACTTACAGCTCCGCTTTTGCCGGAAAACAAGCCGCGATATCTTATGGGGGTCGGGACTCCGGAGGATTTACTGGACGGAATTAAGCGCGGGGTTGATATGTTTGATTGTGTTCTCCCGACAAGAAACGCACGCCACGGTTCTTTCTTTACATCCGAAGGTAAAAAGCAGATTAAAAATGCACAGTTTACGGAAGATGCAAGACCTCTTGACGGAAATTGTGATTGCTATTGCTGTAAGAATCATACACGAGCATATCTGAGACATTTATACAAGTGCGGAGAAGGTACAGGGCAGGCATTAATGTCAATTCATAACATCAAATTTCTTATAGACTTTGCAAAAAAAGCGCGTCAGGCAATATTGAATGATGAGTTTGAAACTTTTTATAATGAGAATTATTCAAAGGTTTTAGCAGGCTAATGCTTTTGCATTTCGTATTGCTTCGCCTGTTAATTTGATTGTATCTTCCGGATTGAGTTCGACAAATTGATAATGATTTTCCAGCATATCGGCAATTTGGTTTTGTGACATTTTACTTTTATCACCGGCAATAATATTTTTGAAAGTATCGCTCCAGCAGGTAATATTTTTGTTTATGGAATGAAGATTTTCAAGCGGCGCTCCTTTTTCCTTACCGCATAACATACTGAATTTTACACCTAAATCATCAAGTGTGTCTGCAATTGAGGTATATAAATCAAAACTTTTTACTGATTCCGGATTTTTTGTGTTTAATTCCCAGCCGCCGCATATAAAACCTCTTATATCATCACAATATTTTCTTAAATTTTCTACCTGAGCTTCAAGTTCTTTTTTTATAGTATTCAATGGCTGCATTTCCGGTGCTGCATGAAACATAAAATGTTTTTCTCCGGCACATAATACTCCTGCCGTGCAACTGTTTATATTTTCTGTCTGCATACCGCGTTGAGACGTAATAAAGCCGCCTTTTCTAATCAAGTAATCATGAAAATCTCCTACGATTTTTGTTGTTTTGACCTGCAAACGAGGATTCGGGGTTAAATTAATTGATAACATACACACACTCCTTTGATATTATTTAAAATTCGTAAATATAAAAAATTGCCATTTATATAAAGATTTGTAAATATTGAAATAGTTTTTTGTAAATGGTAGGATAGGTAATGAAGAGAATTAGAGGAGTATAATTTATGGTCTGTTTAACATCAAACAAGATTGATACCAAGCTTGTATCAGAAGCTCTAAAGGTATTGGGAAAAGATAATTTTGCGCTTATTATTCACGGGAGCAGTTTCCCTTCTAAAGAAGGTCAAGACACAGGATTTGGAACATTCAATTCTGAAGGCGGTCATGAGTTGATTGATTATGCTCATGGAATTTTTAATGCACTGCAATTAGGGCCTGCCGGAAAAACAAAAAGTTCTGATTCTTCACCTTATACCGGGACGATTTTTTCCGGAAACCCTTTGTTTATTGATTTGAAGCAATTAACCGGCAAAAAATGGGATAATATTCTCTCTGAGGAAACTTTTGAGAAAGTTGTTGCCGCAAACCCTGAACAAAATAAGGGAAGAACAGCATATTCTTATATTATGAAAGCACAGAATGACTCATTAAAAGAAGCCTGGAATAATTTTAAAGAAATTCACGGCGGGATTTTCGGTTCTTCATTAAAGAAAGATTTTGATAAGTTTAAAAAGGATAATAGTTTCTGGCTTGATAATGACTCTCTCTATGAAGCTCTTTCCATTGAAAATGATAACGACTTCTGGTATACCTGGAAGAATGAAACTGATAAAAAGTTAATGAATCCAAAATCAGAAGAAGAAAAGAAAGCTTATGCGCAGCGAATTGAAGAAATCAGGGAAAAGTATTCTGATGAGATAGAATTCTATAAGTTCTGTCAGTTTGTTTTGGAAAAACAGAATGAAGAGACTAAGAAATACGCACTTTCTAAGGGTATTAAAATGATAGCAGACAGACAGGTCGCGTTTTCAGACAGAGATGCGTGGGCTTACCAGTCATTGTTCCTTGAGGGCTGGTATCTGGGCTGTCCTCCTGATTATTTTTCAAAAGACGGTCAGGCGTGGGGTTTTCCGGTAATGGATCCGGATAAAATGTTTAATGCTGACAATTCTTTAGGCGAAGGCGGAATTTTGATGAAAAATCTATATAAAAAGATGTTTAAAGAAAATCCCGGCGGTGTAAGAATTGATCACATAGTAGGTTTAATTGATCCATGGGTTTACAAAATCGGCAAAAAACCGAAGTGTGAAGAAGGGGCCGGAAGATTATATTCCTCTCCGGAACATCCTGAACTTTCGAGGTATGCAATTGCTAAAATGGAAGATTTGGATACAACTCTTGAGGCAGATAAAGAAAAAAGAGTTAAATCGCTTTCAGAAGAACAAATTAAACTTTATGGCAGATTAATTGAAAAAATAGTTATAGCAGCAGCAAAAGAGTGCGGTTTGGACAAAAATGCAATAGTTTGTGAAGATTTGGGAACACTTACAAACCCGGTAGACGCTGTTATGAAAAAATACGGGCTTCAGGGAATGAGACTTACACAGTTTGTTGTCCCTGAAAAACCGGAACATCCGTACAGGTGTAAAAACATTACGGAAAATGTCTGGACAATGGTCGGTACTCACGATAACAATCCGATTTCAATGTGGGCAGAGAGTATGATTAATACGCATGAAGGATATTTACATGCCAAAAATCTCGTTGATGATTTGTTCGCAGAAGCAGAAAATAAAGACGATATCATTGTCAGATTAACTCAGGATAAAGAATATTTGAAATTTGTTAAACTGACAGAAATTTTTGCTTCAAAAGCAAGAAATATCCAAATGTTCTTTACGGATTTCTTCCGGATTAATGATGTATACAACAGACCGGGAACTTCCGGCGACCAGAACTGGTCACTGAGATTGCCTAATAACTACAAAGACATAAATCCGATTGATTTGCATGCAATACTTAAAGCAGCAATTATCGCAAGGGGAAAAGCATTTGCGTCAAAACATGCCAGTCTGATTGAAAAATTGTCTTAAGAGAATAGAATGATGAGTGGGCGGAAGCAAAGCTTCCGCCCACCTTTTTTTCTACCCGATAAAAGAATGCAGCCGGCAGGGTGCGGTTACTGCCGCACCAATAATTATTGTCAGGCAAAGCCTGACCTTTAATATTCAAAGTTATAGATTACGCCCTCTGAATAACGACATACCCGGAAGCTTCACTTACCTGTAAGTGGTAGACTAAAGCCTGCCATACTTCTGATATTTTCTTCCGTTTGCCCTTTGTCCCGCAAAAGTACTATTCACATCTAAATTGTTGCAGGGTTTAAAATGACAAATTTATCCTTTTCTTTTATGCTAGAATATTTCTGTAATAGTTAGAGGGATCCACCTCTTTGGAGTGTAAATAAGTTAGCGGAATGTTGCCGCAGACCAATGTTTACGCCGGAAAGGATAGAAAAATGGAAAAGAACAACGAAACATTGCATGTATTAAGACATTCATGCTCACACATCATGGCACAGGCTGTACAAAAGCTGTTTCCGCAGGCAAAGTTAGCTATAGGACCGGCAACAGACAGCGGATTTTACTACGATTTTGACCTGACGGACGGGTACGCGTTTACCCATGATGATTTAGCCAAAATCGAAGAAGAGATGAAAAATATCATCAAACAAAATTTGACGTTTGAAAGATATGAAATACCTGATGTGGACAAACAAATAGCTGAATTTAAAGCGGAAGGCGAGATTTACAAAGCAGAACTTCTTGAAGAGCATAGAAACGACAATCCGACTTTGTATTTAACAAAAGATAAAGACGGAAATGTTTTATTCAACGACCTTTGTGCAGGACCTCATATTCCGAACACTTCTTACATTAAAGGCAACGCAATAAAACTTCTGAAAGTTGCAGGAGCTTACTGGCGCGGAAATGAGAAGAACAAAATGCTTCAGAGAATTTACGCAACCGCATACTGGAATAAAGAAGATTTACAAGCTTATCTGACTTTCCTTGAAGAAGCGGAAAAACGTGACCACAGAAAACTCGGCACCCAGCTTGATTTATTCTCCGTAAGAGAAGAAATCGGAGGCGGGCTTGTATTGTGGCATCCGAATCTTGCAGTAGTCAGAGAACAAATAGAAAACTACTGGAGAGAAGAACATAGAAAGAGAGGTTATGTAATCGTTAATACTCCTCAAATTGCCAAGTCAAAATTGTGGGAAATATCAGGTCATATGGATCACTACAAAGAAAATATGTTCTTTATCCAGAAAGAAGAAGATTCTGACGAGCAGTTTGTAGTTAAACCGATGAACTGTCCTTTCCATATATTAATTTATCAGGCAAACAGGTATTCATACCGCTCATTGCCTTTGAGAATGGCAGAGCTTGGAACGGTTTACAGAAAAGAAAAATCCGGCGCTCTTTCCGGCTTAACCCGTGTTCAGGGATTCACTCAGGACGATGCGCATATTTTCTGCACACCGGAACAGCTTGTGGATGAAATTAACGATATTATTGATTTTGTAGCTGATACAATGAAAATTTTTAATATGGAATTTGAAGTTGAACTCTCAACCCGTCCGGAAAGCTATGTAGGTGAAATCGAAAACTGGAACAGAGCAGAAGCCGGCTTGAAGGAAGCAATGGACAGACGCGGAATGAAATACGACATTAACGAAGGTGACGGCGCATTCTACGGACCGAAAATCGACTTTAAAGTTAAAGACGCTATCGGAAGAACATGGCAGTGCGCTACAATACAGCTTGACTTTAACCTTCCTGCAAGATTTGATATCAAATATCAGGACAAAGACGGCTCTATGAAAACACCAATTATGCTTCACAGAGTAATCTTCGGTTCAATGGAAAGATTTCACGGAATTCTGATTGAACATTACGCCGGCGCATTCCCGACCTGGCTTGCTCCGACACAGGTTGCAATTGTTCCTATTTCTAACGAAAAACACGTTGATTTTGCCGAGCAGGTTTACAAAAAAATGCGTGCAGCAGGTATAAGAGTTAAGCTTGATGACCGCTCTGAATCTATGAATTACAAAATCAGAGAGTCTCTGCAAGACAAGAAAATCCCTTATGTATGTGTAATCGGTGATAAAGAAATCGAATCAAATTCTGTTGCCGTAAGAAAACGCGGCATCGGACAGGTCGGAACAAAATCCGTTGATGAATTTATTGCTGAAATTGAAAAAGAAATCACAGACAGAGCATAAATTTAGCCGGAAATAAATTTTAAAAATGAATGGCGGCGCCTTTTAGGCGCCGCCATTCACACAATTTGCGTGAGCATGGTCAGGATTGATGTTTTTTGACAGCACCGGAGTCAATCTCTATTTGCAATAAAAAAGGAAAGTCTTGCAGTGTGTGCAAGACTCAAAAATATACATTTACCCCACTAACTTTATATCATATTAACAAGTTTTTGTCAACATAATATGAAACGCCAATAAAATCGGGGTAATACATCTGTTAGTTATTCGCAAGTTTTTCACGAACAAGAGTTTCAACCTGATTTAAGATGTCAGGGTTAGCAGCGAGAAATTCTTTAGCCTTGTCTCTTCCCTGTCCTAATTTGTCATCATTGAAACTAAACCATGACCCTGCTTTTTTAACAATATCCAAATCAACAGCCACATCAAGGATATTGCCGATTTTGCAAATTCCCTTGCCGAAAATAATATCAAATTCTGCGGTTCTGAAAGGAGGCGCAACTTTGTTTTTCAAAATTCTTACCCTTACGTGGTTTCCGATTTCTTCGCCGTCGCCTTTCAAACCTTCAACACGTTTGATTTCCAAACGAACTGATGCATAATATTTCAAGGCATTACCGCCGGTTGTAGTTTCAGGGTTTCCGTACATAACACCGATTTTTTGTCTCAATTGGTTGATAAAGATTACTGTTGTACGGGTTTTGCCTATTATACCCGTTAATTTTCTTAAAGCTTTTGACATCAATCTTGCCTGCAAGCCCATTTGCTGGTCTTCCATAGAGCCTTCAATTTCAGCCTTCGGAACAAGAGCTGCAACAGAGTCGACAACGATTACATCAACTGCGCCGGAGCGTACGAGTTCTTCTGTAATATCAAGCGCCTGCTCGCCTGTATCAGGCTGGGAGATAAGAAGTTCGTCAATATTAACCCCGAGATTTCTTGCGTATTCAGGGTCAAGTGCGTGTTCCGCATCAACGAATGCTGCAATTCCGCCTCTTTTCTGGCATTCTGCAACAATGTGCTGCGCAAGAGTTGTTTTACCTGATGATTCAGGACCGTAAATCTCAATTATACGTCCTCTCGGAATACCGCCTACGCCTAAAGCAACATCAAGCGCCAGCGCTCCTGTAGGAATAGTCTCTACACTAACGGCAGGTTTGTCGCCCAGCTTCATAATCGCGCCTTTGCCAAAATCTTTTTCGATTTTTTCAATAGCAAGTTTTAGCGCTTTATTTCTCTCGTCCGTTGTATTTACAGCTGTTTCTTCCTTTACTGCCATTAATTTAACCTTTCTTTTTGGGTGAATAGTGAGAAGTGAATAGTGAATAGGGATTGATGTCAGGCAAAGCCTGACCTGCTGATATTAAAAGGAAAATCCAATCAATAAAATTCTATTCACTATTCACCCCTCACTATTCACTAACTACAACATAAAATTCGTATCTTCTTCTTTTTTAATATAGAATCCGCACATAAGCGGCTTAAAGCTGTTTAAAACATTCTTAAGCTTAAAGTTTTCTTTGTTTAATTCATTAACTTTATTTTTAAGATTTTCGTTTTCAGTCTTGCATCTTACAAGTTCCAAAACTACATCATCCATACCTTCAAGCTTTTCATCGATAAGTTTGGTCATAGAAGTGGTAATATTATTTTCCATTTTGTTGAGGGTTTCTAATAAACCGTTAACTACGGTTTGTGAATTTGGTTTTGTCATCATGGGTAATGTCACTTTCTTTTCGCTATTCTTCATTCCTGAAACAACTGAGGATTTTGCACTTCTCAGTTTTTTTACTTCATCCACCGAAAAGTATATTTGTCCTTTGTGGTCTTTTTTCGGAGTTACAGATGTTTTTTTGCATAATTCAACTATCTCTTTATTATCAACATTTAAAAGTTTTCTTACGTCGTTAGGTAAAAGTACTTTATTTGCGTTCATCATTAAAAAATTCCCCTCTTTCTATACCCAATAGATATTCTAATAAATAAAAAAATTTATTTCCACTAATTGTTACAAATCTTTAATGTATCGTTACACTGCTGGCAAAATTTATTTTTAGGCGTTTTTTACCAGATAAATATTTACACAACCGGAATAAAGGAATTAATTAATGTACATTACGGCAAACCCGCGCGCTGCAGCATTAAGCAGAACTGTTTCATTTAAAGCAAATGATGATTCTCCGTCTGAAAATGAAATTATGGCAGCTTTCAGAAAAGGAAAACTTTCCCCGAATGATATAAATCAAAATTCAGAAAGCATATTTCAGCATATTGTAAAAAATGATTATTTTTATCTGGTAAACTATTTGACTGCTAAGCCGCATCTTAGACAGGAAATTATAAATTTTGCACCGAACGGAAAAACACCTCTTGATTATGCCGTAAGCGACGAGATGAAAACAATACTTATTCAAAGAGGGGGAAAATATTCTGCTGAAATTTTGCCGCCTGAAAAACAGGCTCAACCTCCAATCAGCCCGAAGCCTGAAAAACCGGCTGAAAAACCGGAGGCAGAGGATGCAAGAACTGCAGCAGCTAAGATGTATATGTCAGATCCGGTTGTGGTTAAGCCTTCTCAAATGCAGCCGGCAGTGCAGGTTAGTGAAAATATTGAGCCGGCGGAAACTAAAATTACACACCAAAAGAAAGTGCAGGAGCCTGAAAATAAACCGGAAGAAAATATAGATTTTTTTGATTCTTTTGAAGAAGTCGAAGAGGAAGCTCCGCAAAGCAGGGAGCTTCAAAAAGCAGAAAATACCAATACGGAAGCAGCTCCTCAGAAAGATTATGAAGAAATATCAAATGAGCCTGCAGGCAAGGCAGAGCAGAAACAACCGGAACAAAAGAAGCTTCCTTCTGCATTCAAAAATCATTCTCCGCTTGTAATTCTGCCTTCCGACCCGCAAAAAATTGATGAAATTATCGGAATGGATAAGATTAAGGAAGAATTGAAAGAAGATGTTATTACTCCTATAAAAGAACAGGCTGCAAATGCAACCTTGAGAGCAAACAATATCAGCATTCCTAACGGTATTTTGTTAGAAACCTCGGAGGACACAATAAATTTTGTAAAAGCACTTTCTAACGAAACAGGAATGCCGGTTTTGCAATTATACACACCGCAGGAATTTAAACCGATGCTCAAAGACATTGAAAATGAGTATAAGAAAAACGGGTTAAAAACAATCGTTTTGATTCGCGGTTTTGATAAATTCTTCACAACCGGACCAAACTGCGACTTAGACAAAAAGAATTTTCTACTTACAGCCGAAAACTGCGGAGACAAAGGAGCCCTGCTTTTTGCTACGGCAGATAAAAAATGCGATGTTGACCCGAAATTTTTGAGTTCCGGAATTTTTGACAAAGTAATGGAATTAAAAATTCCTGACCTTGAGGACAGAAAAGAATACTTGACCCAGTATTTTAAAGACAAATATCTATTCAAAGATTTAAATACGGAAGAAATGATTAATGAAATCGGAGAAAAGACAGAGGGATTTAAGTATTCCGATATAGAAAACGTACTTGCGGAAAGCGCCAGAGCTTCGGTTTACAACAAAAAGTACAGCGTAGAGCCGGAAACAGTAAGAGAAGAACTCGCAGAATTTACTAAAGCCGCAGGAATACAGCCGGTTGACGAGTTTAACAAAACTACAATGTACGATACACCTGAATTCAGGCGTGTGTCTGTAAGTCCGGACGAGATTATGAAGCTCGATGATTTAGGCGGAATGCCTGATATTAAAGAAAAATTGAAGAAATTATATATTGAACCATTCAAAAACCTTGATAAATTAGAAGAAAATCTCGGAAGCAGCGCAATTCCGGACGGGGCAATTTTCTACGGTCCTGCCGGCAACGGAAAAACTTTGACAGCAAGAGTTCTTGCCCGTGAGTTGGGATTACCGTTCTACGAGACAAAGCTTTCGGATGTTGCAAGCGCTTACATTCACGAAGTCAGCCGCCGCATAAGAGAAATGGCAAAGCAGCTTAATGATAAATACGCCGCAACAGGAGAAATGTCTGTCTGGTTCTTTGATGAATT
>CALUSN010000020.1 GCA_944323435.1 Candidatus Gastranaerophilales bacterium
ACAAAAAGTTCAGTAGCTAATGAACGCAACAAAGCCTTTCTCTGGTCTTGTGCTTTACCAAGCGTATTCTTTTTTGTCTGGTGTCTCATTTTGTCTTTTCCTTATATTATATTGTCTTTATTATCTTTTTTATTCGGCTGATGATTCTATAACCATTCCGTCTTCGTCTACTTCAGGGTTTGGAGCTAAGTCTAAACCAAAGTGGTGTAATCTTTCGATTACTTCGTCAGAAGATTTTTTACCGAAGTTTTTAATATTTAACAAATCATGTTCCGATTTCTTTAACAATTCAGCCATAGAGTTGATACTTGCTCTTTTTAAGCAGTTGTAAGCTCTTACAGATAATTCCAATTCGTCAATTGTAATTGAAGGTTCCTGCTCTGAATCGTTTGAAACAGTTTCTTCAGTAACTACAGCTTTTTCTTCAATTTCTCTGTGTGTATTTTTACCTGCGATTGAAGAAATTTGAACAAAATGGTCAATTAACAAGTCTGCAGCCTGGGTAAGAGCTGTTGTTACATCAACTGTACCGTTAGACCAGATTTCAAGAGTTAATTTATCAAAGTCGATATTGTCACCTACACGGGTATTTTCAACTTCGTAACGGACTCTCTTAACCGGCATAAAGGTAGCATCAATAGGCAGCATGTCAATAGGAGTTCCTGCTTTGGAATTTCTCGGAACATCATTAGCAACATAGCCTTTGCCTGTTTCTACAACGATGTCTGCGTGGAAAGAACCGCCGTCAGCTATTGTACAGATAAGCCAATCAGGATTTACAACCTTAACACCTGCTGGAAGCTGAATATCGCTTGCAAGTACAGGTCCCGGTTTATCAACATCAATTCTTAAATGTTGTGGTTCTTTTGATTCTGTTTTGATAGCCAGACCTTTAAGGTTAAGCATAACATCAATAACATCTTCCAATACACCAGGAATTGCAGTGTATTCGTGAGTAATACCTTCAATTCTGCAAGAAGTTACAGCAGTACCTTCCAAGCTTGAAAGTAATACACGTCTGAGTGCATTACCGATAGTTGTTCCAAATCCTCTTTCCAACGGTTCAATAGTAAATTTACCATATTGCGAGCCATCGGAAGTGGTCATTGTATTAACAGTTTTAATTTTTAATTCCATATTTTTTCTCCTATCAGCCTATTTTGAATAGTACTCTATAACAAGTTGTTCTTTAAAGTCAGGATCCATTTCTTCTCTTTGAGGAATTCTTTCATAAGTAATCTTCAAATTGTCTTTGTCTACTGTAATCCAAGAAGGAGCCAATGATAAATCAATAGCGCTCATAACTGTTTTCAGGTATTCGTTGCTTCTTGCTTTAACAGTAATTACATCTCCTGCTTTGCAAATATAAGATGGAATATCTACTTTCTTACCGTTAACAAGTACGTGTCCGTGGTTAACGATTTGTCTTGTTTGTTTGCGTGTTACACCAAAACCTGCTCTGAATAAAATGTTATCCAGTCTTGATTCAAGAATTTGAAGAAGGATTGTACCTGTAACACCTTTCTTTCTTGCAGCTTCGTTGTAATATTTTGCAAACTGTTTTTCACTAACTAAATATGTTAATCTGATTTTCTGTTTTTCATTTAAGTGGATTGCATATTCAGAAAGTTTTTTTCTGACAGCACCGTGTTGTCCTGAAGCTGTCTGTCTCATAGAAGATGTCAACTTTCTGTTTGACAAATCCTTTACACCGTAGTTACGAAATAATTTATTCGTAGGTCCTGTATATCTTGCCATTGTTTTCTCCTTTTCTGCAGGGCATCTATGGTTTACTTTTTGGCTTAAAGCAAGCCCCTGCTTTTACTTAGTGAATAGTGATTAGTGAGTGGTGAATAGAAAGTTATTTATGTTCTATTCACTGGTCACTATTCACTAGTCACCCTACTTACTATACACGTCTCTTTTTAGGCGGACGGCATCCGTTGTGAGGGATTGGAGTTACATCTTTAATTAATGTGATTTCCAAACCTGCTGCCTGGATAGCTCTGATTGCTGTTTCACGACCGGAACCAGGTCCTTTGATATGAACTTCTACTTTTTTCATACCTTGATCGATTGATTTTTTAGCAACCAATTCTGCTGCTGACTGTGCTGCAAACGGAGTACCTTTTCTTGCACCCTTAAAACCGGTTGCGCCGGCTGTTGCCCAAGCAATAGCATTACCCTGTGTATCTGTAGAAGTTACTATTGTATTGTTGAAGGTTGATTGTATGTGAACAACACCCTGCAATACATTTTTCTTTTCTTTTTTCTTTGTAGTTTTTGGTCTTGCCATTTTTTTTATTCCTTATATTATTAGTATTTATATTTCAATATTTATGTTCTGGGTGAATTGTGAATAGTGAGTAGTGAATGGATTTTTATTTTCTAGTCACTAGTTTCTATTCACTAGTCACCAGATTTATTTCTTCTTACCTGCAATAGGTCCGGTTTTCTTGCCGCGTCTTGTTCTTGCGTTAGTTTTTGTTCTCTGACCTCTGCAAGGCAAACCTCTTTTGTGTCTCATTCCTCTATAAGAGTTGATTTCCTGAAGACGCTTGATATTCATTGTAACTTCACGTCTCAAGTCACCTTCAATGTTGTATTCAGATAATGCGTTACGAAGTTGTTTAATATCATCATCTGTTAAATCGTCTGTTCTTAAATCCGGTGAAATTCCGGTTACTTCAAGAATTTTCTTTGCTCTAGCAGGTCCTATTCCGTAAATATAGGTAAGAGCAACTTCTAATCTTTTGTTACGAGGTAAGTCTACCCCAACTAATCTTGCCATGTTTTGATTCCTTTATAACTTTATTCTACTAATTACTTCTTTTAAGAATTGAGTGACTTGTGAATAGTGAGTAGTGAATAGATTTTTTGCCTAATCACTAGTCACTATTCACTGCTCACTATACTAACCCTGTCTTTGTTTATGTTTAGGGTTTTCGCAAATAACTGCAACTCTGCCTTTTCTTTTAATAACCTTGCATTTATCACACATAGGTTTTACTGATGATCTTGTTTTCATTGTTGTTTCCTTTATATAAAATTCTACTAAACTACTTTAATCTGAAGGTAATTCTTCCTTTGGTTAAATCATAAGGTGTCATTTCAACTTTTACCCTGTCACCCGGTAATATTCTTATGAAATTTTTTCTGATTTTACCTGATATATGAGCCAGAATCTCATGCCCGTTTTCGAGCTTTACTCTAAACATTGCATTAGGCATGGACTCAAGAATCGTACCTTCTATTTCTATTACGTCTTTTGCCATATTTTCCTCTATTTTTCGGCTTTCAAACGACACCACTTTGCGGCATCTTAATATAATGATATTTGCTAAAATTCTGAATGCAAGCAGATTTATTATATTTTACCCTCTTTTGTAAAGATTTATTACTGTTTGTTTTTATTATATACGGTAATAAAGCCTGTAATGTTATTTCTTGTAAAAAGTGTAGAATTGAAGGTTTATATGAAAAATTAAAGATTTAATGAATTACATTTTTATAAAAACAAACACTAGTACGATTGAATTAAGATTTTACTTTTGAATCTCGTTTTTCTATAGCCTTTTTACTTTTTTCTGGAATTGTGTTCTTATAAAAAGCCTCAATTTCCTTCGGTCTTGTAATCATCTGATCAACAATAATATTAATCAATTCAAATAATTTTATACAAATATCCGGATTATCTTTAATATTAATTTCTCCCGGATGTACTGCATTATTTCCGACAACCCTTACAATATCAAAAGCTTGCTGCAATTGAGGTGATAGTCCGTTTTCTACAAGTTTTGCTATTTTATCGTTTAGTTTTTTGTTTCCCGGTACGAGATAATCACAAAGATATTGTAATGCCAATCTCAACAAAGCTGCAGCACCTCTTGGAGATTTAGCGGCGATTTCTCTTGCCTCAATATACAATTCTAAAATTTCTTCTGGCATATCATCATTTGGCATAGGAGCTGTAGAACTTGACGGAATAATCATTGTTTCTCCTTTCCAAATAGTTGAGCTGCCACAACAAGAACATTGTGCAGCCGAAAACTCTAAGCTGCCTATAGAATCATATCCTCTCATAAAATCTGCCACGTACCGTAACATATTGGCATACGCTCCACAATACGGACAATTAAAAGCCTCTAAATCAAATTTTGGCGTGGTGTAATTTTGTTTCATTATCATTTACTCCCTGTCAATTCTTGATACATTTTCATGAGTTCGGCGACGGTTTCGGATTCGGTGAACCAGCGGAGTTTTCCGTTTTCGTCTCGTTTTTTAAACCCGTAAGCTTCCATTACAGCTTTGTCGTTTTCCTGATGTGCTTTTCTAAGCTCCGGCGGCATTGTCAAATCGTCATACAAATCTGCAAGTGAGCAGTCCGGATACAAAGCTCTTGCATCCAAAATTCCCTGCGCTGTCTTTTCGATTTTTACCTTCTGCTCCGCTGTCGGATTACACCACGGGAAGTTGTTGTAAATTAAAGGACTATAACGAATTGCCATCCCTAACCTACCACAAACAATTCGTGTCCATGCATTATGCACGTTAGAATTTAAAATCCCAAAAATAAATAATGGAGCTTTAGGTAATATATAAGTAGAATCTCCACATATAATATCTTTACTTATATATGCCATTGGAATATAACGTCTTGAATTTGTTGAGTGCCTTGGTATAACTATATAATTTTCAAGAGGTTGCCTAATTTGACAAAACAAATAAGGTTCATCAGCTTTTTTACGAATTCTATCAGCCTTACTTCTTAAACGTAATTCCTTAATTTTTTCTAATCGTCTTATTATTTCTTGGTTCTTTGAATAATCAGCAGGATTTCCGCCTTTAAACCATAAACAATATCTCGTCGTCTTATTTTGAACATTATTTACTGCCTCATCACCGCCAATAAATCTTTTAATATATTTTTGTAATTCAGGATATTTATTTTTTAAAGTTTTTGCTTCCATCTCATTTAAAAACAAATTACCACCATCTGACGGTTCACTACCCTTTGTTATTTTAGGCAGGTCTTTGTAATTTTTAATAGACCTATTGGTAAGCCATATGTCAGGAGCAGGAAATAAGTATGCATTAATATGCTTTACTTTTTTATAACTGTTTCCGGTATAAAGAATTTTATCCTTTGTATTTTTATTAGCAGTAAAGCCTACAATTACACAATAAACGCCTGCTGTATTATTCGATTCACTTTGCCATAAAAAATTGGTATATGCAAATTGAATTTCTGCACCTTTAAAACACAAATTTTTCCAGAAAGTCGGAACACTTTCTCCTTGACATATTGAATTCGTTGAAACAAACGCTGCTATTACTTTAGGATTTGATCGCATGAAATCCATTGCTTTCTTATACCAACACAACACATAATCTAATTTTGTTTCTGGATTTCCGTGACCAAATACTAGCGCAACGTCATCTGACTGCATTTTTGTTCGCAATGCTTGCCCAACAAATGGCGGGTTGCCCATGATATAATTGCATTTGTTTTTGGGGATAACGGTTTCCCAATCTATCCTGAGTGCATTACCTTCAACAATATTGGCGTATGTTTTAAGCGGAAGAAAATCTAAGTCCATGTGCACGATATCTTCGGTCTTTTTCATCATCTGGGATTCTGCAATCCAGAGTGCTGTTTTTGCTACTGTTACGGCAAAATCATTTATCTCAATCCCGTAAAACTGACCGATCGAAACTTTTATCGGATTTAATTCACCTTCAAAGCCGAGTTTGCCCTGCAACGCTCCGTGTTTACTATATAAGTTTTCAAGAACTTCATTCTCCAGTTTTCTCAAAGAAATATAAGTTTCTGTCAAAAAATTCCCGCTTCCGCATGCAGGATCAAGGAAATTTAAACCAGCCAGTTTTGCTTGAAAAGACTTTAATTTCTTTGTTTTAGATGACGGATTTTGCTCGTTTTTTATTGCTTCAAACTCATCCCTCAGTTCATCCAAAAACAGAGGGTCAATAACTTTATGAATATTTTCTATAGAAGTATAATGCATACCGCCTTTTCTTCTTGTTTCAGGATTGAGTGTGCTCTCAAATACAGCACCGAAAATTGTAGGGCTGATTTCTGACCAGTCAAAATCCGCACTCGCTTTGTTCAGGAGTAAATCTCTTATCTCATCGGTAAAGTTTGGAATTTCAATATGCTCGTTTGCAAACAACCCGCCGTTTACATACGGAAATGCCGCAAGCTCTTTTTCCATATAAGGGTCTCTGTCCTGCGGCTTTGTATTCAAAACTTCAAAAAGTTCAATCAAAGCTTTGCGCATTCTGCCGGTTTCAAATTGAGAAAGATATTCCAAAAATTGGTTATGTTTCGCAAAAATTCCGGCATCTTCGGCATAAAGACAAAATACAAGTCTTACACAAAGAATATTTAAGCTTTTTAAAGTTTCTTCACTTGTCTTATCTATATACTGATTCAAAAAAGCATCATACAAAAGCCCGACAATATCTCCGGCTTTTATTGAAACTTCCATTTCCTTTTTCAAATGTTCGCTTCCCTGATTTACCAGAAAATCAAGCCTGTAGTATTCTTTTTCTAAATCTTTTAACAAAATCTCCTGCGGTTCGCCATTAGGGCGCTCCATATCATAAACGCAAAACTTCTGAAAATTGCAGGTAACAACCCAGCGGGGATGTTGTGAGAGCGGTAGTTCTGTAATATATCTTTTTGCCTGTTGGAAAGGGGTAATATAACTTCCGTCGGATTGCTTTATAGATTTATATAAATCTTTATCAGAACTTTTTTGCTCAATCAAAACTTTTGTTGCAGGAATATATGCATCAATAAAACTGGTATGATCCAGATGCACTTTATCCTCAAAAGAGATAAACGGTTCCGGATTTTCCACACACAAAACATCTCTCAACAACTGCAGCCAGAACTTCTGACTCTCACCTTTTTCATATCCTTTGTCTTTCCAGTATTCAACAAAATCTTTTACAGCATTGCGTTGCTTTACTTCCGTCATATAAATACTCCTATGGGTTAGAATATATCATAATCCTATGCAAAACTCAATTTGTTGTTTTAGTTATTACCTTACGGACTTAAATATGTAAGTTTTTATCAGGCTGAGCCTGACCTCTATTCACTAATCACTCTTCACTATTCACTAAAATTATCTTTTTTCATGTTATAATCAAAAGCATAAAACAGAAAGGGATTTATTTTATGTTAAGAGCCGGAATTGTAGGACTTCCGAATGTCGGAAAATCAACGTTATTTAATGCGCTTACAGCAACAAAAAATGCACAGAGCGCCAATTATCCGTTTTGTACAATTGAGCCGAACGTTGGCGTTGTAGTTGTGCCGGATGAAAGGTTACAGGTTCTTTCTGATTTGTGTAAGTCAAAGGAGATTATTCCGACTGTTATAGAATTTGTTGATATTGCAGGACTTGTTAAAGGTGCAAGTCAGGGTGAAGGGCTTGGAAACCAGTTTCTGCACAACATAAGAGAAGTCGATGCAATCATTCAGGTTGTCAGATGTTTTGATGATGAAAACACTATTCACGTTTCCGGTAAAGTTGATCCGATTTCTGATATAGAAATTATTAATACGGAACTTGCGCTTGCAGATTTGGCTTCTGTTGAAAGAAGAATGCAGAGAATTTCCAAGCAGGCAAAAGGCGGGGATAAGGAAGCAGTTCTTGAAGAAGGAGCTTTGAAAAAACTCAACGAACTTTTGCAGGCCGGAACTTTTATAAATTTAAAAGAGCATTTTAATGAAGATGAAATAAATGTTATTAAACCTTTAAATTTAATGTCAGTAAAGCCGGTAATTTATTGCGCAAATGTTTCGGAATTCGATTTAAAAGAGGGAAATAATTATACAAAACTTGTGGAAGAATACGCTTCAAAGCACGGAGCGCAGACTGTAATTATTTGTGCAAGAATTGAAGAGGAACTTGTTGAACTCGGTGAAGAGGGCGCAAAAGAATACTTAGATGAGCTTGGAGTTAAGGACAGCGGTATTAACAAGATGATTAAATCCGTATACGAGCTTTTGAATCTTATTACATTTATAACCGCAGGAGAAAAAGAGGTTCACGCCTGGACAATCACGAGAGGTACAAAAGCTCCGCAGGCAGCCGGTGTAATTCATACAGATTTTGAAAAAGGATTTATCAGAGCCGAAGTTACAGGGTATGAAGATTTTGTCTCAAACGGTTCTTATGCTGCCTGCAAAGATAAAGGTGTAACAAGACTTGAAGGGAAGGACTATGTAATGCAGGACGGGGATATTGTTCATTTCCGCTTTGCTGTATAGTAAATTGATGTGCAAATCGGGAATATTGATAATTCAGTAAATTTTAAATGGAATAAAACGACCCATCTTGAGATGACAATGCTTGCCCTGAAAGATAGTAAGATTGATAAGGTTACAAAAAGGCAGATTGCAAGATATTCTCAAATGCCCGATTTTGTAAAATCAGAGCTTGGTTATCACAACAATACGCATTTTTATTTCCCTAATTCAGAAAAGAAAAGTTTTGGTAAAAATAGCGGCGAGTTTAATGCTTATAACCAGTTTAAAGAACATTTAACCACTGCTTTATTCAGTAAGAATGATGAGCATTTCTTAAAACATGCAGGTTTTGCACTTCACTATCTGCAGGATATGTCTGTTCCTTTACATACGGAAAAAGGCGGTATGCTTCATAAGATAATGAAGTACAAGCTTCATAAAAACTTTGAGCAAAATTCTAAATATGGAGTTTTGTCAAATATGAAAAATTTGGCAGAAAATTATAGGTACAAAAAAATAACTTTTACAACTCTTTTGGATTTATTTAAAGATACGGCTGAGTTCTCCGGTCGGTTTAAAATAACTTCTTCAAACAAAAAAAAGTGGTATTCAATACAGCAAGAATGTTTTGATATGGGAGTGAATACCACCAGGGAGTTTTTCGAGAAATTATTATCATTAAGAGAAGGTTTTAATTCTTGAATTTTGCTGAATTAATCACCCAGCCGTCAGAGCGGAAGTGGGCATAATTGTTTCTGCCGCGGTATTTTTCCCCTTCCGGGCTTGATTTAAGCCAATTTTCCAATATATTAAGAGCTTTGTGAAAAAGTTCGTATCCAAATTTTTCAATCAGGGAATCGTACTGCTTTGGAGTCAGAATTACAAATTCTATATCCGGCAATGATATTTTTGTCTGACTGTTATATCTCGGGCGTCCGCCGAGTTTACCGTTTTCTATACTTGAATATCCGCTCATTTTTTGTCCTTTCTTTTTTGGAGTGAGTAGTGAATAGTGAATAGTGAATAGGGTTCTCCTGTCTGGTAGTTTAGTAGTGTGGAGCTTAGAATGCCGGCAAACTTGTAAAATTACTTCCGGATGTACCGTCATTCAGAGGGCGTCAGTCCGAAGAATCTCTCAATCCCAATCTCTCAAAATCTTCATTTTTGGGTGCTCCGCATTTTCTCACAAGCTCTATTACGGTTTCTTTCATCTTGCATTTGTTAACAGTGCCGGAAAAATATATTTTATACAAATTGCACTTAGAGCACCGGCAGCCCAGCATGTAGCAATCTACGGCGGTAGGCGTCCAATTTTTTGACAATGTTTCACTGCATGATACATTAAATTTGTAACCCATTTAAATCTCATCCTTCATATAAAAACGTTGACATCTATATAAAGATATGTTTAAATATCTATTGATAGTTAACATTTCGTATCTAATTGTAAGATGATATGATACAAATGTCAAGTGCTATTTTAATATTCTGGTGAAACGGTGAAATTAGGCGAATTAATATCAATAATATCAAAACATACAGGTGAGGTTGTCAATCAATCTTTGCTCGCAGAGAGTCTGGGGATTACAAGGCAGACAATAAGTAACAGGATTAAAAACGAGAGTGAAGTTACTGTAAGTGAACTGAAACGTGTTGAAGAGTATTTTCAGATTAATATATTTAACGCCATGCCTGATGTTGCATATATTGATTATTATACAGATGTGTTTGCAAGCTGCGGGTCTGGAAGTATAGTTTTTTCAACAGAAAAGACAAAGCTTCCGATTCCGGTTTCTATGATTAGCGGGTATTCAAAGAATAAATTGTATTCAATGATAAACGCCTCCGGTAATAGTATGTCTCCGACGATTGACAGCGGCGATAAATTGATTGTGGAACACTGGAACGGCAACCAGATTCAGGATAATAAGATTTATGTTTTCTGCTATAACAGTGAATTTTTTATAAAAAGACTGTGTAAAAATTTAGATGAAATAATTATAAAATCAGATAATCCGGAATACCGGATAAGAACAATCGGCGGAAAGTCAATGTCGGATTTGATTTTGATAGGAAAGATTGTTGCAGCTGTCAAACAATTAGATTAAAATCTTACACTTTATGTGTTCGATTTCTGGCGTTCCCGTGCAATTTTCTGTAAATTTTGGAAGAATTTATCCTTTTCGAGAGCATCTCTGATTCGCTTTTCATTCCTTATATAACATCCCTGATTAATTTGGTTGTACTCATTGTATGTAAAATCTTCAGCAAGCGAAGCATCTTTTTCGACCTTATTTATTGCCCAGTCAATTATATCTCCGTTTTGTTTGTATTTTTTCAAGTCTTCAAAGAGAACTCTGTTGTTTCTTGCTTCACCTGAGTTTTGTTTTATTACTCCCCAGTGTTTTGTTGAAGCTTCTTTCATTTGCAGCCACATTTGTTTAATACTTTCTTCCATAGGTTTAAATCTTTCGTCGAAAGCACCGGCATCCTGATTTTGTAAAGCATCACAGAGACTGTTTAGCCAGGCAGCATTCGGAGACTCTTCAGGGTTAAGCATTTTATAATTAGAACTTTTTATCAAATTTGCAATAAATTCTTTTCTGTCATTTATGGAAGCAGAGGTAAGATAGGTTTGGACTTCATCTGCTAACCCTTCTGTTCTCAGCATATTGCAGATTTGCATAAAGTGCTGGAATTCATGTCTCATACTGCTGAAAATTTCATTTTTTGGAGTTTGCAGTTTGCTATTTGCTTGAATCACGTTATCAAGATATGCGTATGAATAGTCGGCTCTGTTATCTCCTGTTACCTGTACAAGCGGCGGAAGAATCTCTTTCGGGATATCCAGTTTTTTTGCTATATATTGATAAGCTTCTTTTTCAAGTCGTTTACGGGTTCTTATATGATGAAAATAATTCAATTCTTCGCCTGTCATTTTTAATCTGTAGCTGAGACCCGTCATATATTTTTTTATTATATTTTTGTCTCTTTCCGAAAGATTTTTTACAGCTTGCGAAGCCGGATTTGCCTGAAATGTTTTATTATAATTATTATAAATATTAATGTTATTTATTTTCATTTTTTCTTTTCCTTTTTTCTTTTTTCTTTTTTCTTTTCCTTTTTTTAAACTAAAACTTCTAAAAAAATTTTTTGCTTTTATTATGCAGTTTATTTTAACTCTATCAAGGTTTGACATTATAAGGATTATGTAAAATTTTGGATGAAATAATTATAAAATCAGATAATCCGGAATACCGAATCCGGACAATAAGCGGAAAATCAATATTGGATTTGATTTTAACAGGCAAGATTGCTGCAGCCATAAAACAGTTGGACTAGAAATTTGTTGCATTTTAAAATTAGTTATTATGTTTCGATTTTACCCCTCAAACCCGCATAAATACTAAAAGCATAACATTTTGTATAAAATGTTATGTTCTCTGACAAATAAAATATATCTTTCATTAAGTATTATAGCACATTTCAAAAATTTTGTGAACCCCCCGTAAAAATTTTTTCTAAAATTTTTAAAAATTACAATTCTTTATTCATGCAGATTTGAGACGAAATTAAACATAACATTTTATACAAAATGTTATGTTGGAGGCAAAAATAGTTAAAACAATGCAAGGAAGAAGAGCTTTCAGCTTACCCCGGATTTTTGTAAAAAACAAGAATTCATAAAAATATTCCGGCATTCAGAACTGAAAATTTTATAATGTAATTACTTGGACAGGTATTGGACTCAGGTTTAGCCGGTATCCGGTACCTTTTTTTTGCGGATATGTAATATTTTCTTGCAAAACTACCCCACTGTTAACATAAAAAGGATAAACATATGAGTATTTCATTCAGCGGATTAGCATCCGGATTAGACACCTCTTCCTGGGTAGAGTCACTGGTTTCACTCAGAGAAGCAAAAATTGAAGGATATGAAGAAGAAAAAAGTGTTATTGAGACAACTCAGGAGACATTGAGTAATATTAAGTCGTTTTTTTCCTCGTTCAGGTCTATGATAGAAAAGGTTACCGATGCTAATTTTGGCATACCCTCTATGGATATATTTGCGCAGAAGCTTGCAACCTCTTCTGACACAAGTGTGTTGACAGCAGCAGCGGCTACCGAAGCTGAAGAAGGAACTTATGATGTTCTTGTAGATAAACTTGCAACAGAAACTCAGGCGGTAAGCGGGTTAAATTCAACTTTTACAATAATAGAATCCCAAACGGCAGTTGTTAATTCAAAATTATCGAGTATAGGCGTAAAAGCGGGTGATATTGGAGTTACTGTAGACGGAACAAAGCATACTGTTACAATTGGCGAAGATGATACTATCGGGGATTTTATCAACAAACTTCAGCAAATCGGGGTGAGTGCAAATTATAATGAATCTACCGGAATATTCAGTATTAATCTTGATAGCAGTGCAATAGATGATACATTGACAGTTCAGGATGACGGAACTGTCGGCACAGGAATTATAGATGCATTAAACTTAAGTGAAACCGGCGGGTATGAGAGTTCGGAATTAAAACTTACAAATACACAAACTATTACAGTTACAGCAACCGGTGATACAAAGCTTTCTGAACTCGGCGGGATTAATGCCGGTCAAATACAGATTGATTCAAATGATGCAAGTTTTACAATAAACATTGATGAGGATATGACTTTAAAAGAGCTTGTAGAAGCATTGCAGTCAAAAGGAATCGAAGCCGTTCTCGGAAAAGACGGAGTATTGCAGATTACGGATGCAGAGATTGTTGATGTCGGAAATACCGGTGTCTTAGACGGGCTTGGCATGGAGACCGATGTTAATTCAAAGACCCAGACTTCTGACGGATTAAGTTACGAAACTGTTGTAACAACTCTCACAAAAGCGGACGGGAGTACAAAACTCAATGAGCTGGAGGGATGGGATAATTCTACAGCAAGTTTTGTTGTAGAAAGTTCTTCAGGTAATCTTACAACAATAACCGTTAGCGGTGATACAACGCTTGAACAGGTGGTTAATAAATTAAAGGATGCGGGAATAAGTGCAGTGCTTAATTCTAACGGTGTATTGACGGTTTCGGGAGGGAAAATTTCCGGAGATGCTGCTGATATTCTGGGGATTACCAGCGGAAGTGAAAGTACCAGCAAGATTTATGTTAACGGGAATACGCTTTACACAACAAGAGTTGATTATGCAAACAGGTACAATACTCTGGAGGAACTCGGGGTTGATATGACTGTTCCGTCAGGAGAAAAGGCGTTTGCGGTCTATGATTCTAAGAATCAATTAGTAGCCGAGTTGAGTGTTGATGAGGATACAACGCTGGATGAAATTTTCAGCGAGCTTTCGGCTTACGGAATTACCGGAAATATTTCAAACGGGGCAATTTCTTTATACAGTTCCAAGGGTAATTTTGTAAGAGGCAGCATAGTGAACCAGCTTGGTATAACTGATGCCGCCGAGGTTACAATGACAGGCTCCGCAGGCGGAAATTATTCAATCACAACTCCAATAGATGCAACTACAACTTTTGCGGAAGCCGGAATAAATGCAGCGGGAAAGTCGTTTAAAATATGGAAAGACGATAATCCTTTTCCTTATGCAACAGAAGAAGAGTTCTTGCAATATTGTACAGACGAGTATGGTGACATTGAATACGACTATGACCTTATTACCATAACAAGCAATGAACAAACCTTTCAGGATTTATTTGACAAGCTTGCTTATTATGGAATCTCTGCAAGCATAAATAATGGACATATTTATTTGACTAATAGTGCATCGTATGTAAGTGATAGTTATAATCGTTATGAAGTAAAAGATGATTTTAGATTTGTAACAGGAAGTCTTGCTGAAGAATTAGGTATAGAAGCATCTATGGGAATAGTACAGCAAGCTTTTTATGTGTCCGTAAATGTAGCAGACTATACGCAAACAATATATTCAGGTCTTGCAACAGAGTCCTCAAAGATTGCGGATTATGTGCTGAAATATAGTGTTACGGGGAATATAGGTTATCTGACTGTTCGCTATACAGGAACTGATGGAACTGTCGTAAACGAACGCTTTAATATTTCCCAGACTATGACTTTTGGTGAGCTTTTTGATATTTTGGAAGAATACGGAATAAATGCCAGTATAACAAATGGGGTTATAACTTATGAATGTAGTGAAGATTTTAATCTGAGTTATATGTCTATTAATTCATATAGTTTTGCAATGACAGGCGGAACCGGATATAGATGGACATATCGTCCGTCATTTACGGATATAGGACTACCGGAAGGAAACTATAGCAGAACACGATACTCTACAATAACAACAGGAATGAGTACAACATCATCATACGCAGTTTATGATTCCAGCGAGTTAATAGACGAAAATACTAAATTGACTGACATTGGCATGAAAGCAGGTGAATTTAATCTTATACGAACGATTGGTTCTTTGGACGGTGTTGAGAGCATGCATAAAATGACAATTACGAATTCTTCAACGGTCGGGGATTTGATAGATTGGATAAATAATGAAGTTTCAGGAATAACTGCATCTCTGTCTGACGGAAAATTAACACTGACCGGAGGTTCTTCGAGTTATATAAGCTGGCTGTACGGAGAATTCGCAACTATATTCAGCCTTAATTACGGTGAAAATATTACATATCAAATATCAGAAGAGCAAATTACATATTATGCCCCGCCCGGTACTACTCAATCAGAAAAGTTATATAAGGATGAATATGTAAAAAATATAAGTGTTAATGATTTTACAACTCTTGGAGAATTGGGGCTGGTAAATACCGGCACGGTCAATTTATTGTACTACAATGGCACAGAAGAGAGTATAACAGTTAATTCTTCTACAACACTTAAAGAATTTAATGAACTTTTAGGAGATGAAATAACGCTTAAAATAGATGATGATTATCTATATATGATTGTAACACCGGCTGTTAAAATAACAGATATGTCTGAATCTATTTTAAATATTTTTGGCGAGAAGATGGACCTTGGTGATTTTAGAAGCCAAGCCACTTCAGCAGTTAACTCTGCTTCTAAACGTCTTGTTGTTGTTACAAACGGGCAGAGTGAGGATACGAGTGCATATCATACAACGTATTCCAACAAAACAATAGGCTCATTATTTGTCTCCGGCACGGGCGCAGCAGAGGGTGAGACAACACTCGGCGCCCTGAATAACGGAACCGGTTTGATGTTTGATTCTTCCGGCAGTGCTTCTCTGGTTATTAATACTCTTGACAAAGAAGGGTTTGCCAGAAATACTACAATTAATTTCACCAAAACACAAACCCTGAATTCGGTATTTGATACTCTTACTTCATACGGAATCAATGCTTCTGTTGACGGCTCGGGAAGAATTGTTGTAAACTCTTCCTCTCTCAGTGATTTTGATATATCTGGAACTCTGGGTGACTATCTTCTCGGAGATTATGTTAAAAATTACGATACAAAAGCTGCAGGACTGCAAAAAGTCGAAACAACAACTCAAACTGTCGGTGCCGGCAAAGACACTCTGCTGTCAGATTTAGGTGTTAATCCAGGAGAATATTATATATACAAAGACGGAGTCAGATATACAGCGCTTATTTCATCTGATGAAACGCTAGGGTCTTTTATGGATACTCTGGAATCTTTCGGCATACAAACAGCTTTGATGACCGGAGGTTCAGAATCAAAACTTGTTATTCTTGGGCAGGGTGACTCTTATATTTCGACATCTAACGGTCAGGCTTCGGATATTATCGGGCAATTGTTTGGAAATTCAACTCCGGATGTCAGCTTGAGCTATTCAACTTCGGGTACTGTTTATAAAACGGTTACATCAGTACAAACAGCAACGGAAGATACTCTTTTGAGTTCTTTTGATACTGTCTGGGGAAATTCATCTCTTAAATCTGCAGGAAATCTTGTTATTACAACAACAGACGGTATAAATAGAACTGTCAGAATAACTGAAACAGATTCAATAGGTTCGCTGCTCGATAAGCTTGAAAACGCAGGTATAAGCGCAGGATTCAATAACGGAAAGTTTTATATATACGGCGGAGCAAGTATTAATGCAAACGGCACAACCTCTTCATTAATAAATCCTAATGCCGGCATGCAGCTCGGTTATAAAACTAATATAAATGGCATGATGTTCAGTACTGATGCGGTAGAAGAAACAATTACCATAGTAGAAGAACACTCCTCTTCCGCAGCTTCTTATGCTGATCTTAATACAAAGCTGGGAACTCTTGGAATAACGGGCGGAACTCTTTCTGTGTACAGAAACGGTCAAAAACTGCTTCTGAACATAGAATCAGATGATACCTTCAGCGATTTGCGATCCATGATTTCTTCCAAATTCTCAGACTTAGATTTGAAATTTGAGGACGGATATCTGGTATTTTATTCAAAATACGATGATATTTCCGTTGAAGTCGGAAATACAACCGATACCTCAAACTTCCTCGCTGTAACTGGGCTTAACAAAGACGATAAAACTGCAAAAAGTGCAAGAGCATTGTATACGGTAAATTCAGACTCCCTTGTTACCGCAGACGGAATTTTCAGGGCAGGAAAAGTTACTGCCGGTTCATTTACCGTAGGAACTGCTGTTATTAATATTGACAACTCTACCAGAATTTCAGATATTGTTTCACAGATAAACAATAATGAAGATACAAATGCAACCGCATACTGGGATAGTATCGACGGCAAGCTCGTTATAAAATCCAAAACCTCCGGCGCAGCTCTTATTAATATTGAAGCCGGAACCAGTAATTTTACGGATATTATGGGATATACTACATCCGAATGGAATATAGACGGAACATTAAAAAGTTCAAGAATGAATGTTGAAACCCAAACGCTCGGAAGCAATGCGCAATTCAGGATAAACGGAACAACGTATACTTCTTCTTCAAATACTGTGACAAGTGATATAACAAGACTTACAGGTGTAACCCTTAATCTAAACGGTCTGACAGCCGGTTCTTCCGTTAAGGTTACTGTGGAAAAAGATAAAGAAAGTGTAGCAATGGCACTATCTGATGTTGTTGATGCATATAATGAGCTTATGAAAAATGTTGATGAAGCCATTGCAGGTGAAGGAGTGCTTAAAAATCAAACAACTCTGAAAATGATAAGAAATCAACTGAGAAGTTTAATGACAAGTTCTGATACTGGAGCGACAGTATTCCGAAATCTGGATGCTATAGGGATTTCTGTGGATACGGCAAGTGCAAGTAATATTTCTACATCAAATTCCAGCATTATAAGTTTATCCTTCAATAAGGAAAAATTTATGGATGCTTATGAAGCTGATGCAGATGCTGTTAAAACTCTGCTTCTCGGCGGTAACGATAACAAAGGTGTTTTTACGCAGGTTGAAACTCTTCTGGAAAATTCTCTGCAATCTGTATCCGGTTACTTTGCAATAACAGAAAAATCTTATCAAAGACAAATCAATAATTTGAACGACAAGATAACTAAAGAAAATAATTATATTGAAAAATATAAGGCTCGTCTGGAAAAGAAATTTTCTTCAATGGATTTGCTTATCGGACAGATGCAGCAGCAATACAGTTCGTTTTTGACTTTTTAAAAATGTCTGTTTATCTGAAAACCGGCTATATACATTTCTTCTCTGTTTTGATATAATAAAATTAGTAGTATTCGGGGAAGAATAAATACACCAAATAATGGTGTTATTAATAATGCTGAAACCGTATAATGATACATAGATAAGAGTGGAGAATAGTATGGCTGATAATGATAAATCCGGAGATAACAGACAGCAGGATTTAACCAAGTTTTTAATAATGACAATTGCTTCTATTGTTATTATGTTTGTTGTGTTTGCAGGAGTTAATTATGTTGTAATGGAAAACCTTATTACGCAAAAAATCAGTACAATAAATACTTCACAGGAAGAATTGACTGATGAAGAAGGCAGTGAAGATGAAATTCAGAGAGGTATTATTGTTGATTTAGGAGACTTTATCCTGAATTTGTGCGATGAAAACCAGAAGAAATATTTAAAAGTCAATGTAGCAATAGAAGTTACTAAAAAAGATACTGATTTTCCTGAAGTTGAACCGGAAAAAGGCGGCGGGCACGGCGGTCATGGAGCGGCCCCTGCTCCGGTAGATCCGATGGAGGCTATACAGAAAGAAATGAATCAGTATAAGCCTGCAATTCGAGACGCTGTTATTACAAATCTTTCAAGCAAAACCTCTACAGAACTTGCAACTGCTGCCGGCAAAGAGCTTGCAAAAGAACAAATTACAAATGATATAAATTCTATTCTCGGCGGAGAAAGAGAAGTCTTAAGAGTAAGTTTCGGACAATTTATTATACAGTAGGGGAAGCTGTAAATAAAAAATAAAGGGGAAAAGGATTATAGAAAAGTAAAAATGGCAAAGAGTGCTAATAATAATATAACAGAACCTGATGTTTTTGATGAAGATTTTTCAGATTCGGAGCATAAGAGTTACAAGCTCTATAACTTTAGAAGACCTGATAAATTTTCAAAGGATAATTTGCGTGCCTTAAGAGACATTCACAGAGAATTCTCTAAGGCGATTTCTCTTGTACTGAGCGGTTATTTGCGAATGAGAGTTGAAATAGAAATAGTTTCTGTTGACCAGCTTACTTATGAGGAATTTGTCCGTTCTATGCCGTCTCCTATAAGCGTCGGTGTTTTTGAATTTGAACCGCTTTCAGGCCAAATACTGCTCGGAATAAGTTTTGAAGTTATTTCCTGTATTGTTAACAGAATGCTCGGCGGGGTCGGAAATATTGAAAACCAGACAAGAGAACTTACTGATATTGAAAAAGCTCTTGCAAAAAAAGTTATTAATATAATAATAAAATCTTTGGAAGATTCCTGGAATGCAATTATTCCGGTTTCGGGTAAGTTCATAAGCCTTGATGATAATTATCAATCAATTCAGGTGGCAACAGCAGGGGAAATTGTTGCACTTTTGACTTTTGAGGTTCAAATTTCAGGCAAACACTTCGGACTTTTCAGCCTATGCTTCCCTTATCCGGTTCTGGAAACAGTTTTGGGTCATTTAAGCACCCAGCATATTTTCCAGACAAAAGGTCTTGTTGCTTCTAATGATGAGAGAATGAAAATGATTTCTAAAATCAATACTTCTAATGTTGATTTAAGAGTTCAATTCGGGCAATGCAGTATTACTCTGGATGATTTTCTGCAGCTTACGGAAGGCGACATAATAAAACTTGATAACAAAGTACAGGATGATTTAATAGTAAAGGTTAACGGCGAGAAAAAATTCTTTGCACGCCCGGGAACTATGAAAGATAAAATTTGTGTTAAAATAACAGATGTGTATGATGAAATGCATGAATTGCTGCGCAACTATTTTTAAGAGAGGTTTATAATGCTGGATGACGACGATATAAAAGGGACAAATAACGACAACGATAATATGGATATTGATGCCGGAGATGACATTAATGATGCAGCACCCTCAGAACCGGCATTCACTCCTGATGAAATTCAAGAAGAACAGACGAGAGAGGACAAGACTGTAACTGTCCAGCCGGTTCAATTTGCGTCTTTTGAAGATTTGGATCAGGTTCAGGGACCTCCGAACCAGAATTTAAATATTCTTCTGGATGTCAAATTACAGCTTACGGTAGAACTCGGTAAAACCGAACTTCCTATTAAAAAAGTTCTGGAATTAACAAAAGGTTCTATAGTAACATTGAATAAAGCTGCCGGTGAACCTGTCGAATTATATGCGAACGGAAAATTAATTGCATACGGAGAAGTTGTTGTTATCGAAGATAACTTTGGTTTAAGAATTACTCACATCACAGATCCGGCCAGAAGATTAAATACTATATCCAATACCAGTAAAAATGAAGAGACATAGAGACAGAACGTTTAACCCGGATTAACCCGCGTTATTGCTGTATATGCCGCATAATTTGGCTGCGGAAAAGCTGGTTGGATGAAATCCGACATTAACTAAGTAATTGTCTGGCTGAAGCATTTAAACACAACCTATTTATTTTTTTCATCTCCGAAATAACAGACACGTTTTTCTCAACTAATTTGACATTGAAATATATTTCAAGTATTTTAAGAAGTGTACTTTTGTACACTTTTTGAAACTAGCACAACTTAGGGAAGAGAATATGGATTTTACAACACTAACT
>CALUSN010000021.1 GCA_944323435.1 Candidatus Gastranaerophilales bacterium
GTTCTTTCATCACTTGAAGAAGATCAGGTTGTAAAAGGTAACGTTGTAAGAATTACAGACTTCGGTGCTTTCGTTGACATTAACGGCATCGACGGACTTCTTCCAATCTCTGAAATTTCATGGCAGAGAATTAAACACCCGTCTGATGTTTTGACTCTCGGAGATACTATCGAAGTTAAAATTATCAAAATCGACCACGAATTAAAGAGAATTTCTTTATCTTTAAAGAGAATGGGCGAAAACCCTTGGCAGCAAATTGAAGGTCAGTTTGAAGAGGGGCAAATCGTTAAAGGAACTGTTAATAAAGTAACAACATTCGGTGCTTTCATTAATATCTTCCCCGGAGTTGAAGCTCTTCTTCCGGTATCTGAAATGTCTGACGAGAACGTTAATCCGTTCAACATGTTCAAAGTAGGTTCTGAAGTTGATGTATTAATCAAAAAATTCACTCCGAAAGAACACAGAATCGCTCTCAGCGTAAAAGATATTCAGAAATAACTATTGAAAAAAGTTTAGAGGCGGCGCTGATACATCAGCGCCGCCTCTATTTTTTTAAGCATTTCTATAAAGCAATAACTTCGACTTTAGACAAATCAACCGTCTGGCTTGCTTTCCATAAATCATACTGGGTCTGCATATTCATCCAGAACATTGCGGAGGTCCCCAGAGCTTTTGCGAGTTTTAATGCCATCTCCGAACTTATTGATGTTTTACAATTTACAATTTCTGACAAATTTTTCCGGCTTGTACCTATTCTTAATGCAAATTCGGAAATAGTAAAATTTAATGGTTTAATCCAGTCTTCAAGAAGAATTTTTCCCGGATGCGGCGGGTTGAACATTTGCATAATTTAGTCCTTTCTAGTGATAATCCTGATAGTTGACAATATACACATTGTTGGTTTCTGTATCATATCTGAAAGTGATTCGCCAGTTTGCCTGAACTGTTACTGCCCAATAACCTGACATATCACCTTTTAGAGGATGTAATTTATAAGCGGGTGATGACAAATCTTTTAAACTCGTAAGATTGTCTAATACAAACAATATTCTTGATAGTTTTTCTGCATGTATCGCCTGAATACCTTTGACAGAGCCGGTAAGAAAAAACTTCTCAAGCCCTTTGTGAGCAAAAGATTTAATCATATTTATATTATAACCCGCAACGTTACAAGTGTCAAGTCTGGCTTATAAAACTACTCCAGAATCTCAGCGCCTCTAGGTTCAATTTTCATAGTTTTTATATCTGCCTTAATACTCTGACCTTCCCAGATATCGCGGACAGTTGATTTAATTTTATCCAGATCGTATTTATATGAAATCACGAGCATTGAAGGACCTGCTCCGGAGAGAACGCAGCCTAAAACGCCATCTTCATGCCGGAAGGCTTCCATAATTTCCTTCATACCGGGAACCAGTTTTTCTCTGTACGGCTGGTGTAACTTATCCTGCAAAGCGGCGCGCATAAGTTTTTCGTCTTTTGTATCAATTGCGTGAACCAGCATGGAAAGATGTTTTGCATTAAATATCGCATCCTGCATCGGAACCTGCTCCGGAAGTACAGAGCGCGCAATATTTGTTGAAAGTTCAAAATCCGGAATACAAACAGTTATATCCCATTCTTCCGGCCAGTTTAATTTTCTGTAAATTACAGAACCGTCATCCTCCTGAGAAGCCATAACAAACCCGCCGAGAATTGCCGGAGCTACATTATCAGGATGACCTTCAACTTCTGTTGCAATTGAAAGAAGCGCTGTTTCATCAGCAGGAGAGCCTAAAAGTTTATTTGCGGCAAGCAGACCGCCCACAACAACTGCGGCAGAGCTTCCCAGACCTCTTGTTATCGGAATCTGAGCCTGAATATTTATTTTTAATTCAGAAGGTTCCTGACCGATGGAATTGTAAAGCATTTCTACAGCTTTGTAGACAATGTTATTTTCATCACGCGGAATATTATCAAAACTCATTTCATCAATGGCATCTTCTTCTGACATCAAATTAATTTCAATACCTGTTCCGGGAAGAACTGTTTCTTCTATTGTTATTGTGTTGTATATCGGTAGTGCTAAGCCGAGGCAGTCAAATCCCGGACCCATATTTGCCGAGGTTGCCGGCACTTTTACGCTTACTTTCATTATTAAATTTTTCTCCTCAAAAGTATATGGAGATTATACAATAAAGAAAGGAAAAAATAAAAATTAATCCCTGATATTTTGTAACGCTTTGTTAAGAAAAGGCAATTTTCGCACTCCGTAAAACTTTATAAATATATAGTGTAGTAATTATAGGAGTGTTGTATGACAAATCCGTATTCAATGCAGCCAAACCCTTATGTAACTGCATATCCGCAGCAGCAGAATTATCCTTATCAGGAAGCTGCCTTTCCTGAATATACTCCATATCCTGCCTCTTATCCGGCTCAGAAGAAATCAGGTCCGTCAACATTCGGAATGATGACTCTTGGAGCTTTGGGCGGAGGTACGGTCGGTTTTCTGAAAAACAGACATCCTGTAGGAAAAGACGGAACTGTTTCCGACACGTTTGCCAAAGAAGTTTTTGAAAAGAACTTGAAAAACAGACCGGAATCTTCTCAAAAGTTTTTCAAACAATTAAAAGAAGTTTTGAAAAAAATTGACAAAACAGATTCTCCGGAAGGTTTCAAAAATTTGTTAAAAGCGAACAAAGAAATAATTGAAGAGCAGTGCAAAGGAATTTCTGCCGATACGTTTATTGAAGCCGTAAATTCAACCAACCTTAAAGAAAGTAAAAAAAGTCTGAAAGAATCTCTGGAAGGGATTATGAATTTTGAGATGCAAAAGACAAAAAATGCAATTAAACTCGGATGGGATAAAGAAACGAAAAAATTTGTAAAAACTCCTGAATTTAAAGACAACAAACTGTTTGATGTTATCAAGAACACAAAAAATAATATTCAGTGGAAGAAGGCTTTAAAATATGGCGGAATAACCGCGGGTATTATGGGTGCTCTAACTCTTGGGTATAAAATGGTTGTCCGGAATTAACTCTCAAATATGAAAAATAAAAATATAAATTTTATCCATGCTATAATCGGTTTATGAAATATCCGAATTTAGAAAAGTTGGTTGATATAATAGCTGTTTTGAGAAGTGAAAACGGCTGCAGCTGGGACAGAGAACAAACTCACCGGTCTTTGCGTCCTAACATGCTTGAGGAAGCTTATGAAGCTGTAGATGCTATTGATGACGGGGATATAAATAACTTAAGAGAAGAACTCGGTGATGTTCTTTTGCAGGTAGTGCTTCATTCCCAGATAGCAAAAGATAACGGAGAATTTGATATAGAAGATGTTGCAGAAGAGTTAAGTAAAAAACTTATACACAGGCATCCGCATGTTTTCGGGCATGCAAAAGTCGAGTCAACACAGGAAATTTTAGATAATTGGGATAAACTAAAGAAAGAAGAAAAAACTTATAGAAAATCCATTTTGGACGGAATTTCGAAATCCCAATCAGCCCTCATGTCAGCTCAAAAAATAAGCAAAAAAGTTGTAAAAGCAGGATTTGAATGGGATTCTGCCGAAAGTCTGAAGGAATGTATTAAATCAGAATATAATGAATTTGAAGAAGCTGTAAAACTTGACAATAAAGATAAAATGGAAGATGAAATGGGGGATATTCTTTTCGCAACAGTTAATCTGGCAAGATGGTATAAAATTGATGCAGAGCAGGCATTGCTTCGCGCGAATAAGAAATTTACCAAAAGATTTAAAAAAATGGAAGAAATTAAAGAAAAAAACTTTGAAGAATATACATATGAAGAATTTAATAATTTGTGGAAACGCGCAAAAATTTTAGTCGGCGATGAATAATAAAAAGAAACAGGAGTCTATTAATGAAAAAATTATCAGCAATTTTATTTTTACTAACATTATTTACAATTCCGGCGTTTTCAGAAGAAGAAATTTCTACTGTTTGCGCAAGTCATATTCTGGTGCCGACAGAAATGGATGCTATAAAATTAAAAAGTGATATACAAAGTTTTGATGATTTTAAAGCTTTTGCAAAATTGTATTCACAATGTCCGTCAGGAGCAAACGGCGGAGAATTAGGATGCTTTAAAAGAGGACAAATGGTAAAACCTTTTGAAGAAGCCGCTTTTGACGGTAATGTCGGCGAGGTCTCAAATCCTATAAAAACAGAGTATGGATACCATCTTTTATGGGTAACAAAAAAATATTAATATTATGAAAAACAAACTTTTGGCTAATTTTGCATTATTTATGACCGCGTTCATATGGGGCGTGTCGTTTGTAGCGCAAAGAGAGGGAATGGAATATATAGGTCCGTTTACATTTAATATGGTAAGAAGTTTTTTAGGTACTCTGAGTCTCCTTCCTGTAATATTCTGGGTAAAATTTTCTGTACCTGATAAAAGAACGAAGCGGATGAAGCGTTATCAGCATATTAATCTTGCCCGTGCAGGTATTGGCTGCGGGCTGGCGCTTTTTACGGCAATGAGTGTGCAGCAGTATTGTATGCAGTACGTTACAGCCGGAAAAGCCGGTTTTATATCTGCATTGTATATAATTTTTGTTCCTATAATCTCTGTATTAATGGGACAGAAACTTGAAAAACAGATTATAATAAGTGTTATTCTTGCAACAATAGGATTATATCTGCTTTGCTATAAATCCGGAGGAGGATTTAATGTTTATGATTTAGTTTTGCTTGTCGGAGCTTTTTTCTATGGTGTACATATACTTGTTGTAAATTATTATTCTGAAAAAGTTCATCCGGTGAAAGCTTCTTGTGTCCAATTTTTTGTAGTAGGAGTTTTGTCCGCTGTTTTAACTTTTTTGTTTGAACATCCGTCAATGTCCTCCATAATAGATTGCAGGGTGCCGCTTTTATATGCAGGAGTTTTAACCTGCAGTATAGCTTATACGCTTCAAATTTACGGTCAAAAAAATACGCTTCCCGTAATTGCTTCAATTATTTTTAGCCTGGAATCTGTTTTTGCAGTGCTGGGAGGGGCTGTTCTTTTGCATGAAACAATGGTTCCGAAAGAAATTTTCGGGTGTATTTTTGTAATAACAGCAGTAATTTTATCAAATCTGAAATTTGAGAAACAAAATTAGGACAAAATTTTGTCAAGTTTTATCAGAGCTTTGCTTAATCTGGTTAATTTAGACTTATCAGTTCCGACTCCGGTAAGAAGCATTGTAGATTTTTCATTAGTACGTTCATCTTCAATTTTAAATTTTTGAAATAAAAGCTCAGAAAGCTCATAGCCGCTCATACCATCTTTTTTTACAAGAATTTTTGTAGGATCGTCTCCGTAAAACTGTAGATTTTTAATGCCGGATTTTATTTCCTGAATAGTTGAAATAAGTGTCTCAACAGTCTTTCTGCCTTTTTTTGAATTTAAATAATTTATATTCGCTTCTATTGTTGCAAGCATAGGATAAGAAGGTGATGTAGTATTTATCATCTTTAGTGCCGCATCCGGATTTTGTCCGGCATGCAGCAGGGCTGTCGGATTAATTCCGCCTGCTGTTTTGTGCAGGGATTGAACTGTGAAATCTGCATAAGGAACAGCGCTTACAGGCAGGTTCTCTGAAAAAGGATAAAGTGCACCGTGTGCTTCATCAACAATCAGAGAGATGTTATATTTTTTTGTAAGGTTACTTAGATTTTTTATGTCTGAAACTATTCCCTCATAGCTTGGAGATGTAACAATTATGGTTTTTGGAGAGTATTTCTGGAATAGTTTTTCAGTATATTGAATATCAATTTTTTCATAAACTCCCCATTCTTTATTATATGGAAGTGTATATTCGATAATCTCTGCGCCGGCAAGTATTGCCGCATTTTTATGGCACGGATGCGCTTTTTCCCAGATTAAAATTTTATCTCCTTTGCTGCAGCAGGTAAGAACTGCTGCAATAATTCCACTTGTAGAGCCATTTGTAAGAAATTTTGTATACTTTGTTCCGTATATTTTAGCAGCTTTTTTTTCAGCTTCTTTAAGTGCTTCCAAGGGATTAAGGATATCAATTTCGGAAATATCAGCTCTGTACCATTGATAAAATTTATGCATAATACAAAGCCTGCCTGAGTGGCTCGGGGTTGTAAACAGCGATATTTTGTTTTTCTTTTTTAAAGTAGATATCAGACCCATATACTTATTTTACCACAGTGATTCCCTCAAAATAAAAGCATTCATTAAATGTAAATTTTTGTAAATATTATAATAAAAAAGTTAAAGTTTTAATGGAAATTGACGTTATAAATATCGGATGTAATTAGTATAGGAGATTGTTATGGGTGATTATTCAGTTAATGATGCAATGTCAAAGCTGGGAATTTATAAATCAGAAGCTTCGGCATTAGATGCCCTTGACGGAAAAAAAGACGGTAAAATATCAAAGGATATTTTTTCCAAGGCAGAAGAGACTCTAAAAAATGCAGAAGCATTATATAGTGAGGATAATGACGGGGAAAGTATAGACTTATCAAAATGGTCGGATGTTGCTAAAAGTATGGCCAGAACTATTACTCAAAGAATAGGGCTCAGCGGATTTGTATACAGCAATAATAAAAATGAAAATATCGGTGAGCAAATTGATAATGATGAACATGGACCCGCGCATAAACAAATGGCTGAAATGGCAGAACAAGCAGCTGACTATATAGCCGAACATAAAACATTGGATGGCTTTAAATTTACAGGTGTTCCAAAAGGGATAACAAATATTCGTATAAATGTGGATGAATATTTTGGAGACGGCGAAAATGATATTGTTTCTTTTGACTCAGAAGGAAAAGCCGTTATAGAAAAAGTAGTAGACGGCATTTCCATTGAAATTCATTATACATATAATGGTACGGACTATGCCTTTGGCGGTAATATTATCAATGAAGATAAACAATCTGCTGATGGCGCATCTACTACAGAATACGGGGCAAATACTCCTCCGCAAACTCCTGAAGCTTCCGGCGAAGCTGTTGCAGAAATTTCTGACGGTAATGCAGATGGTAAACCGGGTGTAGCTGACGAAAATAATGCTCCCGAAAAAGGGCCGGATGAGAGTGAAACTCCATCGCAACAACGGTTCGAAGATGAAAATAAAATAAATGATGCCGCCAGTAAGACAGATAAGACTGACAAAACAGATAAAGATACAAAGCCGGAAAAATAGGCGATTAGATCCAAAAAAGGATATGATATTAGGATTAAACGGCTATCAAAAAGATAGCCGTTTTAATTTAAATTCTTTATAAATATTTCCAGCAGTTTTATTAATTCTTCTTTGCTAATATCGGGTACTATTTCCTTAATACAGGTAATACCTGTTATTTTTTCCTTAAATAAGTGTTCTAAAAGAACTTTGTCATAATCAAAAAGAATAGAGCCATGCTGCAAAATGTAGCCCTGTTTTCTGCATTGAGCCGAACCTATAAGTTTTTTCCCTTTATAGCAGACATCTGCGCCGGTTGAGACCAGCATACAATAATCAAAATGTGTTGCCACGCGCTTATTTTCGCCAAAATCCAGTTCTATTCCCAGAGTTTTGAAGAAGTCTGTTAAAAAACCGGAAATATATCGATAAGAACTGTAAACACTTTCTCCATCCGGAATTATAGAGATTGGGGTTACATAACTGTATGTAATTTCATTGTCATGCAGGAGGGCTCTTCCGCCTGTCAATCTTCTGACAGATTGAATGTCTCCGGATAAAAAACAGGCTTTTTGGTTTCTGCCGATAGATATACATTTAGGTTTCCAGCCGTATAATCTAAAAACAGGCTCTATTGCAGATGTTTGGATTGCATTCTCCAGAATATTAGTGTCAATCCGCATATTTTCAGAACCGGTATATTCTGCATATCTGATTAATTTCATTCTCTTTCCCGTGCTTTCTTCAAAAGAGCATCGTCATTTGTATGCTCGGCAAGCGGCATTGGTATAAACAAGTCTTTATATCTTCTTATCGCATACTGATCTGTCATACCGGAAATGTAATCAGTTACTATTTGCGGTATTTCTTCCTGTGAATAATATGGAGTCAGCATTTCAATATAATATTCAAACAATGCTTTTATAATATTACGTGATTTTTTTTCTTCTGCTTTTGCAATAGGATCCAGATAGACATTATCAAACATCCAGCTTCTGAGTTTTGTTACATAAAACCAGCCCTCGTCTGACATTGTAACTTTTTGTTTGCCTGTGGAGCTGGTAATGACATCAGTAATCATTTTACCGAGTCGGGACGATTGATCTGATGAAAAATATTTTGTACAGTCGGATGGTAAATCACTTTCTGAAATTATTCCGGCTCTTATTGAGTCTTCAATATCATGGTTTATATACGCAATTTTATCTGCAAATTGAACTATTTGAGCTTCAGGAGTTTTAGGTTTGTACCCCCAGGTATGTGTTAAAATACCATCTACTGTTTCCCTGCAAAGATTCATGTCCTCTAAAACCTCAACAACTCTGACACTTTGCAGGTTATGATGAAAACCCTCCGGTAAAAGTTCATCAAGTATACTTTCGCCGCAATGTCCGAAAGGAGTATGTCCCAGATCGTGTCCGAGAGCAATTGCTTCAACAAGATCTTCATTGAGTCTGAGCGCTCTTGCCATTGTCCGGCCGATTTGAGAGACTTCAAGAGTGTGCGTAAGTCTTGTTCTAAAATGATCGTTATAAGGAGATAGAAATACCTGGGTTTTGTGTTTCAAGCGTCTGAAAGATTTAGAATGAAGAATTTTATCTCTGTCTCTTTGAAATTCAGTTCTTATTTCGAACTGTTCTGTCCGCGGGCGTTTTCTGCCTTTTGAATCCTTACATTTAGTAGCAAAAGGACTCAAAATTTCATATTCTCTATCCTCTAATTGTTCTTTTATAGTTTTGCATTCCGTATTCATATGGATATTATACCTAAAACCGTGTGTTTTGGCTATGTATCATTGATATTTTACTCCAAATATTGTATTATATAACCTGAGGGAGAGAGATTTTATGGATACATTTTTTAATGCGGAATATATAATACGTTTATTTTTAGCACTGGTTTTGGGGTTTGCACTGGGACTAGAAAGGGAGTTAACAAATAAATATGCAGGCTTAAGAACGCATATTTTAGTGTGTTTAGGTGCGTGTATATTTACAATGCTTTCAATATATGCATTTCCTACGTATGCAACAGGAGATAATGTTGTTATCTCCAATGCAACAGGAATTCGTGATACATCAAGGGTTGCTGCTCAAATAGTTACAGGCATTGGGTTTATCGGTGCGGGTACTGTTCTTAGAAACGGACCTATGGTTTTTGGTTTAACGACTGCAGCTACATTATGGATTGCTGCAAGTATTGGTATGGCTTGCGGTTCCGGAATGTTTGATGTTGCCATAATTGCGACAGTGCTTAGTGTTGCAGTGTTAACTTTAATCAGGATTTTTGAACGGCAATTCCTTCCGTCGAGCGGAAAACAGGTTAAAAGATGTAAAATAACTTTGTATCTGAATGAGTGTGATATTAATTTGGTTTATGATTTTCTGAGCAGCAATGTAGAAAATATGCGTGATTTTTCTTCAAAAAAACTGCTTGAAAATCCTGAGAAAGTGAGAATAACTTCTACTTTTGACACCGGTAATAAGCGAAAGATGAATAATTTTTACAAGAAGCTGAACGCTCTGACACAATTTGATTCTATTTCATTGCAGGAAATAAATGATTAAAGAAAAAAATAAAAAATCAAGATTTGAAAAAAAGAAAAAATCTATAGTACAGACACTCTCAGAATACGGAAGAACGATAGGGATTTCATTTCTTATTGCCCTAGTATTTACATTGCTTTTATCTTTTCACGCAAGAAGCGAAATGATAAGAAATTTATATACAAATGTAAAAGAACAACAAAAAATTGATAGACAAATTGCAAAACAGCTTATTTCACAATCGGATTTGACAAAAGATTTAAAGAAAAAAAACTATTCCGTTATAATGCAGGTAGGGCTTTTATATGAATCAGCCGGAGATTTAAAGAACGCTCAATATGCTTACAAACTTGCAACGGAAAAAGCCGGACAAGGCGTATATACTCCATTTTACAGGCTTGCAAAAGTCTTAACCGCGCAGGCAAAATTTGCGGAAAGTGAGCAGGTTATTAAATCCGTAAAAGATATTAACAATAAAAAACTCATAAAATTTAAAACCAGAGCATATATTGAAATGGGAGATAAATATTATTCTATCGGAAAGTTTTTAAGCGCTGCAAAAAGCTATGAAAAATCTAAGTACTATTATGATAAATTTGCCAGACAGGACAGATTTATTTCAGAAGCAATTATAGACAGGATTGCTGCTGCATATACAGAGACGGCTGATTTAATGGTAAAAAGCGGTTTGAATTCTGATGCCGTAAGATATTTGAAAAAAGCCGAAAACTACAGACCTGATGACTTTAATCTCCGTTACAAATTAGCAATAATTTACTCGGATTATGATCCGATTCAATCAGTTAAATATTTTGAACCTCTTATGGAAGAACGACCGCAAGATATTGATTACGGCGTATATTCCAAGGCTTTAATGAAAGCTGCAAATATTGCAGATTGGGAAGGACATCCTGCGCAGGCAAAATATTACAGATACAAAATTCATTCTCTTGATATTTATGTGAATAATAAAGTTATTTATAAAAATGATGTAGAAATATACTTAGATAGTTTTTCCGTAAGAAAAGTATGGTTTAAATATCGTTTAAAAGGAAAGTACAGAATTAAAAATATTTCCAATACAAATATTACGAATCTGTATGCAGATTTCGTACTACGCCGGAGAGGAAAACATAAGCAGCTTGAAACTGTTAACCTGAAATGTGCGGGCAGAGATTTTCCTCTGTATTCAAACGGCGGGTTTACCAGAGAAATGCCAGTTGTTTTCGGGAAAAATATATTTACAAGAAAAGAGTTGGAACAATATGTAATAGATATTTATTTGTACAAAGATAAAAAATTTAAGACTTTGATAAATACAATGAGCGTTCCGTTAAAAACAATTAAATACGATAAAGAGTCGGGGCTGAATTGAGCAGTGTTTTGGTATAATCTTCTTTAGGAAATCTGAAGATATTGGTAATAGTATTCTCTTCTATAAGCTTTCCGAAGTACATAATACCGACCCTGTCTGCTAAATATCTGATTACATTAAGGTCATGAGAGATAAAAAGTATAGTTAAATTCTTTTTCCGTTTTAAATCTTTAAGGAGGTTTAAAATTTGAGCCTGTATACTTGCATCAAGGGCGCTAACAGGTTCATCAGCTATAAGAAGTCTCGGATTAAGAATTAATGCTCTTGCTATTGCAATACGCTGTCTTTGTCCTCCGGAAAACTCATGCGGGTAATAGTCAATACACTCTTCTTTCAGGCCTACTTCGTCAAGAATTTCTTTCACCGCGTTTATTTTTTTTGTGTAAGAAAAGTTTGTATTGATATCAAGAGGTTCTCTGAGAATTTCTCCTATTTTCATCTTGGGATTAAGACTGGAATACGGATTTTGAAATACCATCTGTACATTTTTAGGATAATTTTTCTTTTCTGCTTTGGGACAGGAATAAATATTTTGACCGTTGAAAAAAATTTCGCCTGATTTTGGTTTAACAAGCTTTGTAATTGCTTTTGCAAGAGTTGACTTGCCGCAGCCTGATTCTCCGGCAAGAGCGTAAGTTTCACCTTCTTTTAAGGAGAAAGAAACATTATCCACCGCAATCACCGGTTTTTCTTTCTTATTGTTCAAACTGTTGTATTCAACAGTAAGATTTTTAATTTCTAATAAATTGTCCACCTATATATATTATCATAATTTTTTTTATGATAGTATTGTCTGAGAGGATAAGGAGTTTTTAATGTTTGATATTTTTGTAAAGAAGTATATTACCGTGAAAAATATTATATTTTTTATTATAGCGATTCTGTTTTTAGTCTTTATTACTAAAATAAAAGATACAGCAATCCTGTTTTTTGCATCATACGTAATTGCCTGCTCGCTTAATCCCATTGTTGATAAAATGACTAAAAAAATGAGCCGTTCTCTGGCTTCAACAATTGTATTATGCGGTGTACTTCTGGCATCTGTCCTATTTATCCTTCCGTTGTTTGTAGTTGCCGGACAGCAGATTAAATCGTTCCTAATATTGCTTCCGGAGCACATTGCATCTGTAAAAACTTTTTTGCTTCAAAACCCTGTGTTAAGTCAATCAACCTTGGCGCAGTTAGATATAGGCGAGGTTATATCAACAGCATCCGGATTTACAACTAAATTTGTTAATAATTCCATAAATTTTAGTATGAGTTTTGTCTCTGGAATTGTTTATTTTCTGGCTGCCTGTATTATTGTATATTATTTTCTGGTTGATAAAGAGACCGTACATAAAACTTATTGCAGCTTGTTTCCGCGGCCAATGAAAGAAAAAGCGGAAGAAATACTTGAGACAATCTCGCAAAAAATAGGCGGATATGTCGCCGCGCTTATTGTAACAATATTTTGTGTAGGATTGATTATGACTCTGGGCTTAATGCTGCTGGGTGTTGATTATGCACTTTTGCTGGGAATTTTGAATGCAATTTTGGATATAATTCCTGTTGTAGGCCCGGGAATTGCTCTTGTAATCACGCTCCTTGTTGCATATAAAATGGGACCGCTTACAATTGCTCTTATAATTCTTTTGTTCATATTCGCACAATGGGCGGAAAATAATCTTGTAAGACCATATATTTTTGGAAAATTTTTGGATTTACATCCCCTTATTATTTACTTTTTTCTATTTATTACCGCACAATATCTTGGAGTGGTCGGAGTAATCTTTGCACCTGCAATAGCGGCTACAGTTTGTGTATTAATAGAAGAATTATATATAAAGAATGTAAATTAAATGGAAAAGTATTTATACAAACCTTTACCTGGTAACTATAACTTAATAATGGCGTATCCTGCAATAGAAGAGTTTGCTCTGGCTTCTCTTGGTTATTTGTGGCTTTATAAAATTGCTGATATGGCAGAAGGGGTAAATGTATTAAGATGCTCTACAGATAATATTGTTACTTTAAAAAAGATTGACAGCGTTGCTTTTTCGATGTCATTTGATTTTGATTTTCTTGGAGTATTTGAAATTCTTGAAAAATTAAATATTCCTTTTTATTCAAAAGACAGGGATGAAGATGGTCCGCTTGTTTTTGCCGGCGGACCGGTGATTACAACAAATCCGCGCCCTTATGAAGCTTTTTTTGATTTTATGTTAATCGGTGATGGCGAAGAAAGTTTTAAACAAATTCTTGGTATTTTGAAAAATTACTCTAAAAAAAAGGCGCTTGAACTTATAAAAGAAATAGAAGGCGTTTATATTCCCGGTGAAAAAACAAAAAAAGCAACAGTTCAACAATTGCCGGAAGTTATTTACACTCCGATTTTAAGTAGCAAAGGGTATTTTAAAGATACTTTTATTATTGAAGTATCAAGAGGATGTATGAACAGATGTGCTTTTTGTACTGCCTCATATACAAATTTACCTTTCAGATATAACGAATATGAAAAAATAAAAAATACTATTGATTTAGGTTTAAAATACACAAATAAGATTGCCCTGCTCGGCGCACAAATTAGCGCACATCCGCGATTTAGCGATATAATGAAGTATTTGGGGGATAAAATTGACGACGGGATAAATATAGAATTGGGCATATCTTCACTTAGAACAGATGCAGTTACTCCAGAAGTGATACGTACACTGGTAAAAGGCGGACAAAGACATTCAACGATTGCAATAGAAGCAGCAAGCGGGCGTCTGCGCAGATTTATAAATAAAAATTTAAAAGAAGAGCAGATTTTAAATGCAGTAAGAATTTCAAGAGAAAACGGATTAAAAGGGTTAAAAATTTATTCAATGATAGGGATTCCGACTGAAAATGAGGAAGATATAGAAGAATTTTTAAGGCTTGGAAAAAGAATTAAAGACGAGAATAAAGGATTTAATATAGAATTTTCATTTTCTTCTTTTGTACCAAAACCGCATACTCCTTTTCAGTGGGCAAGAAGAGAAGATACAAAATCTCTAGAAAATAAACAGAAGTATTTGGAAAAAGGTTTTGCAAAATCAGGTATACCAGCTAAATTTTCAAGTATAAAATGGGATTACTGGCAGTCTGTTTTATCACGTGCAGGTTCTGATTTTGCTCCATACTTAGTAGATGTGTATAAAAATGGCGGTAAAATAGGTGCGTTTAAGTCTGTAATGAAAAATGCAGTTATCAAAAATGAATACAGCTTAGAGGAGGAGCTTCCGTGGGATATAATAGAGATGGAGCCTTCTAAAACAATATTACAAAACGAGTACAGGAGATTATGCAAACGATAAATCAGGCAGTGATTTCGTGCTTATGTTTATAATCGTAAGTTCCTGGAAAAGCATCGACGCCGGTTGTTTTCTTTGTTATATAATACTGGATTTTAGGAATGTATGTTGAAAGCATTGCTGCTGCAAATCCAAAACCTGTAATGAAATTCAGGCAGCTTAAACCAAGGTTTTTCTTCTGCGCTTTTGAAAGAACTTCCTTCGTGATTTTCCCGTCTTTTGCGGATTTGCAGAGGGTATCCACATATTGCTCCATCTCGGATTTTAATTTGTAAAGTTTTTTATTTGAAATATACCGGTATTCTTCTTTGTGCGCTCCGCCCGTAAATTCCGTGAAAACTTTGTCCAGCAATTCCGGTTTGTTTATTTCAGCTTTGTTATATACATCAATTAACTGCTGCTTTGTAAGTACGGCTTCGCCGACTCTCTCAGGCTGCAATTTTGCCATCTCCCGAGCCCTTGCTAAAATTTCAGGATTCTTTTCTGTTTTTTCCACTTCACTCAGCTTAATAACTTCAAGCGGCTGCTTCTTTAGGAATTTATCCCAGCCTGATTGCTTAGCCGTTTCAAATTCAAATCCGGCAGGAAGTGTTACATTTTGTCCCAGTACAGCTTTTCTGAATTCTTCAACACTCATTTCCCTGTCTTGTAAAAATTCTGCAAGATGACCGGTCAGAAGCTGGGCAGTTGACGGATTAAGTCTTGAGGCTTTTCCGGACTCTACAAGGTTCATTAAATTGATAACATGTCCCTGTGCCCACATATAGAAATAAATAGAGCCGATATCACGTATTGCAACTTCTCTTCTTTCTTCTTTTGTTCTGGCATTATACATTCTGCCGCCGGCAATACCGACATCGCTTGAAAGAAGTTTTCCTGTATTAGTATTTTCTATAGCGTTTGTAAATGCGTTTATTGCACTAATTCCGCCGCCTTTAAATGAAGGATTTTGTGATGATTTATTTTCAGCAGTGTTATTTCTGTTATGAATAACGTGTCTTGTAAGTGCCTGATTTACTTTCGGTACTACAAATCCTATAAACAGGTTGGTTATAATAATACTTGTAAGAACTTTTGCTCCTTTAATTAATGCAACCTGTTTTGAATTAAAGCCTTTCGGAGCAACTTTGGTCATAAAGTTTTCAAACGGCGTTCTGAGGATTTTATCCGTTCCGACATCAAAATTTTTGCCCCCGGATTTTAGAATTTTTGCAACAACTTTATCTCCGAGTTTATTCATTGCACCGACACCGCATAACCAGACTATAGAACCCATTGTTTCTTCAATAAAACGCTCCCTTGCTTCGTCCCACTTGCCTCTTTTGTATGCCTGATAAGTTCTTCCGGCAACAACAGTACCCTCTAACGCAACAATCGGCGCAAGAGCGTCAGCTTTTGTCATTTTGGTCAGTGCTGTCGTAAATTTCCCTGATACAATCGGATTCAAAATAAAACCCTTTCAATTTATATTCGGTCAGTGTTATAAAAATTGTAAAAATTTCTTTTTGTCAATTCTAGAACAAAATGTTACAAAAGTAAAAAAATGTTTACAATTGTTTTAAAAATCTCTAAAACTACTTGTATTTAGATTTTGTTTTATTTATGATAAATGTAAAATGTACAGTTAGTCAAAATATAAGGAATAGCAAAATGAATCCTATTATTAAGAATTTAGAAGCAGAATATACAACAAGAGAATTGCCGGATATGAATCCCGGCGACACTGTTCGTGTATTCGTTAAAATTATTGAAGGTAACAAAGAAAGAATACAGGCTTACGAAGGCACTATTATTGCTGAACACGGTTCAGGTATTAATAAAACTATTACAGTAAGAAAGGTATTCCAGGGCGTTGGTGTAGAACGTGTATTCTTAGTACACTCTCCGCGTATTGATAAAATCACTGTTCAGAGAAAAGGTGATGTAAAACGCGCTAAATTGTACTATTTAAGAGAACGTTCAGGCAAAGCTACACGTATTAAGGAAAAAATCGAAAAAAGATAAGGGTAAAAGGGTAATGTACAGGATTGGTAAATGAAGCTATCCAGCCTGTTGTCATTATTCCGGAAAGTCAGCAAAAGGGGGAAATGGTGAGTAAATCAAACTTGCATATTCACTGGTATCCCGGTCATATTGCAAAAGCGGAACGTCAGCTTAAAGAAAAACTAAACTTAGTTGATGTAATTATAGAAGTACGTGACAGCAGATTACCTTTATCAAGCAGTTATACAAACATAAAGAAGCTTTTTGGTGATAAACCAAGGCTTCTTTTGTTGAATAAAGCTGATCTTGTTGATAAAAACGAGCTTAAAAAATGGGTAGAATATCTTAAAAAAACAACAGAATGTCCTGTTATCGTTACGGAAGCAAAAGGAAACAAAGATTTAAATCTGGTAGTTAAAACGGCGGTAGAATTGAGTGAGCCGAAGATTCAGGCGCTTATGGCAAAAGGGCTTTTAAGACGTCCTGCAAGGGCTATGGTTGTAGGTATGCCGAATGTCGGGAAATCCAGCGTGATTAATAAGCTTACAAAATCATCAAAGACAAAGATTGGGGCAAAGGCAGGAGTTACACGCCAGCAGCAGTGGGTTAGGATTAATCCTAAACTGGACCTTCTGGATACTCCGGGGATAATTCCGACCCGTCAAGATGATCAGGAACAGGCAGCTAAGCTTGCGTTTGTAAGTTCTGTGTCGGAAAACGCGTATTCTCCCGAGCATGTTGCAAAGTCGCTTTTATCTTATCTGAAAGATTATGATGAAGTTAAAATTTATTATAAAGTAGAAGATTTAACCCTGGAAAATATTGCGCTTGCACGAAAATGGATTATTAAAGGCGAATCTCCTGATACTGAGCGGACGGCAATTTATATTTTGAAAGATTTTAGAGAAGGCCGGCTTGGAACATTTATTCTTGATGAAATGCCATAATCTAATATCTGCTTAGTAAAGCCGGTATTAAATTTTAACTAAAAATACTTTTATCTCAACTTTTATTATGTTATATTCTTAATAAAGAAAAGAGGTTTTGTTATGTATCAGGGATTAATTAATAAGTACAGAAAATATCTGCCGGTAGATGATTCTACTCCGGTTGTGACTTTGAAAGAAGGAAACACGCCTTTAATCAAGGCTGAAAACCTTGCAAAGAAAATAGGTATAGAAGCTAATATTTATTTGAAATTTGAAGGCTGCAATCCGACCGGAAGTTTTAAAGACCGCGGTATGACAATGGCTGTAACAAAGGCAAAAGAAGCCGGAGCAGGAGCAATTATTTGTGCTTCAACCGGCAATACATCTGCTTCAGCTGCCGCATACGGTGCAAGAGCCGGAATTAAAACATTTGTACTTATTCCTGACGGATATATTGCTCTCGGAAAGTTATCTCAGGCAATGATGTACGGCGCGGAAATTATTGCAATTCAGGGTAATTTTGACCGGGCGCTTGAATGTGTAAGAGAGATTTCTGCAACCCATCCGATTACACTGGTAAACTCTGTTAACCCTTACCGTATTGAAGGACAGAAAACAGGCGCATTTGAGATTTGCGATGCTCTGGGTAAAGCTCCGGAATACCACTTTATTCCTGTAGGTAATGCCGGAAATATTACAGCATATTGGAAAGGATACAAAGAATATTTTGCGGAAGGTACAATTAAGAATTTGCCGAGGATGATGGGATTTGAAGCAGAAGGCTCTGCAGCAATTGTCAGAGGCGAAAGGATTATGAAACCTGAAACATTTGCGACTGCAATCAGAATAGGAAACCCTGCAAGCTGGAAACAGGCAGAAGCCGCAAGAGACGAAAGTAAAGGTAAAATCGGCTGTGTAACTGACGAAAAGATTGCGGAAGCTTATAAAATGCTCGCTTCAACAGAAGGTGTTTTATGCGAACCTGCAAGCGCCGCTTCTGTTGCGGGTCTTATTCAGGCTCATTCGCAGGGACTTGTTGAAGAAGGTTCTGATATTGTATGTATTCTGACAGGAAACGGACTTAAAGATCCGGATAATGCAATTAAGTATTCAAATGCGGATGTGAAGAAAACTTCGTCCGATATTAAAGACGTTTTGAAAGCTATGGGAATGTAAGATGCTAAGAGAAGAATTTGTTAATGCTAAAAGAATTGTTATAAAACTCGGTACAAATGTTTTAAGAAACCCCGATGGAGAAGTTGCAATTTCCCGTATTTATTCGTTTATAGAAGACATGTCAAAGCTTGTTAAAGCCGGAAAAGAAGTTATTCTGGTAACAAGCGGGGCTGTAGGTCTCGGGAAAAAGAAGCTTAATCTTGATTCAACCGACGAGGATGGGGTAAAACAAGCATGCGCGGCTGTCGGGCAGAGCAGGTTGATGTCGTTTTATGAAAACGGGTTTGGGATTTATGATATTCCGATTGCGCAAATCCTTCTTACGGAAGACGATTTTTCACTCCGGTACAGATATCTGAGTCTTAGAACAACTTTGAATAAAATTCTTGAATTTGGTGTTGTTCCGATTATAAACCAGAATGATACGGTTTCTACAATCAAGATGAATCAGATTTTATCGGGTGTAAAGGTTTGTTTTTCCGATAACGATAAACTTTCCGCGCTTGTATCAAGTGAGCTTGATGCGGATTTATTAATCATTTTGTCTGATATTGACGGGCTTTATACAGCAAATCCAAAAACTAATCCGGATGCTGAATTAATAAAAGAGGTTCAGGGCGTAACAGATGAGATTATGGCATTAGGTACAGACGCCTCGGAAGGCGGCAGGGGCGGAATGAGAACAAAGCTTGAAGCCGCAAAACTTGTGACACGTTTTGGCGGTAAGGTTCTTATTGCAAACGGAAAAATCCCTTATGTAATCAGCAAGATTTTTGATAAAGAAGATATCGGAACTATGTTTCTTCCGACAAGCGAAAATCTTCCTGATAAAAAACGCTGGATTGGTTATGCCACAAATATTATCGGCGGGCTTGTGGTTAACGAGGGCGCTAAAAAAGCAATTCTGGAAAAATATTCAAGCCTTCTGCCTATCGGAATCGTAAATGTTGTTAATGATTTTAAACAGGGTGAAGTCGTATCAATTATGGATGAAAATAATGTGGAATTTGCCCGCGGAATGGTTAACTATAATTCCCAGGAGTGCAGAATGATTGTCGGAGCGCATTCAAATAATATTGAAAATATTCTCGGGTACAAAAATTATGATGCTGTAATCACACGGGATAATATTACAGGACTTGTGTAATAATTAGCGTTAAGCGCTATTTTATGTATAAACCCCGAAATTCCATCAGATGCATGATACAAAATACATGCAGTTTGTTTATAATTAAAATGTGTATTGGGAGAGGTTTTGATGAATAGACGCTGGTATGACTCAAATGAATATACGCAAAAAGCGTTGTCTATATTAAAGGATATGGACGAAGAGCAAAGGAGAGCCCTTTCACGGGATTTGACAAATGTTGTTCGTCAAATTAAAGAAATGCGTGAAGAAGAGGATGATGAAAATCAGGAAGTCAGTATAGGAATAGACAGAGTGCTTGGACTATATAAGATTTCTAATTCAAGGCGCTGGTATGACAAAGTAAGTCTGCTTTCGTATGCGATGAAAACAATGTCTACTCTTCCAAGAGAAGATTTTTATAATATTATGGAAGGTATTACAACCTCCTTGTCTGCATAAAATATTATTATGTTTATGAATTTCACTTTTACAATGCTGACATTAATAATTGAAATTTGTAATAAAACCGGCGCCGTAAGATTTTACGGCGCCGGTTTAAATTAAATAAAATTAACTTATACGTTAGCAGTTGCTCTAGGACCTGCATTAACAATTTCAGCCGGCATATTTGGATATTTAGCGGCAAAGTTGTCTGCAAACATTTGAGCAAGCTTGTTAGCAGCTTCATCATAAGCATTCTTATCTGCCCACATACCTCTTGCATCAAGCATTTCAGAAGGTAC
>CALUSN010000022.1 GCA_944323435.1 Candidatus Gastranaerophilales bacterium
AACTTTAATAAAAAAGTTGTAACAAATTCTTCACAATTTGAAATAAAAGCGCAAAAAAATTTATTGAGCGTTTTTCTTGCAAGTGGCAGTGTTCTAAGTTACCAACAGCTCAAAGAATTGCTGCCGGAAAATATTATTCAAGATGAATCGTTAATAATTGTAAAAAATACAATTGACAAATTGTCGTGTACAATAAATAATGTTAAAGAATTGGTAAAAAGTTTGTATACGGAATTCATTGAGGATAATAATTTGACCCAGATATTAACCGATATAGTCGAACTTTCAGAGTCTTTTGAAGGACTGGAACCGGCAGAGTTTGAAAGGGCTATAAAGGAAAATGTTATAAGATTAAAAAAATGTTATCAGGAAAAAGAAGCCGAAATTATCCGCCAGCAATATAAGCAGGTTAACGATGATGACATTGAAGCATTGAAGTTACAAATGCAGCTTAGAGATAAGATAAAATTAAGGACTGGAGATAGATAATGACCCAAAAAAGAAATTCGCATTCATCAGTCATAAGTGTCGAAGATGAAAATCTTGATTTATTGGATTTTGATGCTGACAAAGAAGATGATGATAGTGTAGATTATATTGAAACTGATTTAGGAACTGACAACATTGAAGATATCATAACATCATCCAAACTCGGCGAGATGAAAAGCGATGATTTTTATATGATGGATTCATCCGACTCTTCAAGAGATTCAGACTTAGATACTGATGTTCCTAAAGGTGTTGCGGTAGAAGATCCGGTAAGGCTTTATTTAAGAGAAATCGGACGTATTAAATTATTATCAACAAGTGAAGAGATTGAACTTGCCAGAAAAATTATTCAGGGCGGAACTCCGGGCGCTATTGCAAAGCGTAAACTTGTTCAGGCAAATTTGAGACTTGTTGTAAGTATTGCAAAAAAATACGTCGGAAGAGGCATGCTATTTTTAGACCTTATTCAGGAAGGCAATTTAGGTTTAATAAGAGCGGCAGAAAAATTTGATCATGAAAGAGGGTTCAAATTCTCGACTTATGCAACCTGGTGGATAAGACAGGCTATTACAAGAGCAATTGCGGATCAGGCAAGAACAATCCGTATTCCTGTTCACATGGTTGAAACTATTAATAAATTGAAGAAAGTAACCCGCCGTTTGGCTCAGGAACTTTCAAGAAAACCGACCGAAGAAGAATTGGCTTCAGAAATGGGAGTTTCAATTTCTAAATTGAGAGAAATTGTTAAAATTGCGCAGGAGCCTTTGTCATTAGAAACACCAATCGGCAAAGAAGAAGATTCAAGACTCGGTGATTTTATTGAAGATAAAGAAGCAGACGCTCCGATTAAAACAGTAGCTTCAGAACTCTTGAGAGAAGACCTTGCAGAAGTTTTATGTACATTATCTCCAAGAGAAAGAGATGTATTAAGACTAAGATTTGGTATGGACGACGGGCGCCAGAGAACACTTGAAGAAGTCGGACAATTGTTCGGCGTAACAAGAGAACGTATCAGACAAATTGAAGCAAAAGCGTTAAGAAAACTCCGCCATCCAAACAGAAGCAAACGCTTAAGAGAATATGTAGAAAATTAAAAAATACCGGCAGATTCTGCCGGTATTTTAATGAGAATTTAAAAATTCTCCAACTTTTTTTAATGCAGGTTTCAGGTCTTTCCCGCAGAATCCGAGCCTTACATAGCCCTCCATCTCCATGGTTTCTCCAGGAAGCAGAGCGACTCCTGTTTCTTGCTGCAATGTCTTGCAGAAGTCGCGCGACAGCATATTAGTATTGTATTTAAGAAGAACTGTTGTGCCTCCGGAAGGCAGAATGCAGGAAACTTTTGGCTGGGATTTCATCCAGTTTGTTAAAATATTCACTCCTTCTTTCATTATTTTAAGATTTCTTTGCTCAATTATATTTTTATTTTCAAGAGCTACTGCCGCAAAATATTCATCAAGCGTACTTACACTTATTGTATTATATTGTCTTTGATGATTGGCTTCATTAATTAATGCTTTGTTGGCAGCAATCCATCCTACTCTCAGACCGGGAAGAGAATATGTCTTTGACATACTGCCGACAGATATTCCCCGCTCATAAATATCTGCAATGGATGTTGAATAAGGATTTCCCTTCAGGTTAAGTCCTCTGTAAACTTCGTCAGAAAGTATCCAGATATTATTTTTTTCGGCAATTTTAACTATTTCTTTCAGCATAGAATCCGGAATAACAGAACCGGTAGGATTATTCGGGTTATTCAGGCAAAGCAGCTTTGTATCAGGTGTGATAATTTTGTCTAATTCTTCTAAATCCGGAAGCCAGTTGTTTTCTTCTTTTAAAAAATAAAGTTTGACTTTGCAGCCCAGTGCTTGCGGAATTGAGTAGTGCTGCTGATAAGTCGGTACAATAGAGACAACTTTATCTCCCCGTTCAAGGAGAGATAAAAATACAAGCTGGTTTGCACCGATTGCCCCATGGGTCACGGTTATAAAATGTTTTTTGCTATACAAAGTCTGAATAGCTTTTTTTAATCTTTTAGAGCCTGTAATATCTCCATAATCAAGCTTTTTATTAAAAATATTTTTTTCATAAGGCAGTTCAGAAAGGCTCAAAGGAGAAATACAGGTTGTTGTCAGGTCATACAAAGCAGAAGCTTCGTATTTATTCATCCATTCTTCGATTTTAAATTCTGCGATTTTCATTAATATTCCGGCGCCTCTTGTAAAGTCTTAGATTAATACTAACACAAATTAATTGAAATAAAGAATTTTTTTTGATACGATAATAATATCGGGATTAGATTGGCGGGGAGTTTTATGAAAAAAATAATTTTATCAATTTTAGCATCTTTACTGCTTTTTTCTCCGGCGTTTGCCGGAAGTATTGACGTTTTGCCTACAATGTCAAGCAAGACAAATGTTCAGGACAGAGTCTGGGTTGGGACATTTCAGCTTGTGTGGAATGATTTTATGGACAAAATTGCATTCAGTCAGATAAAATTTCCGGGCGGAACACCTGTTATTGTAAATGAATTAAACAGGCAGGATTTTACCGAGGAGGATTTGTCATCAAAAAGTTATTATAAATATATAGGTCCTATCAAAAAAAATACAAAGAAAGTTATTGCAAAAGCAATAAAAAAGAAATTTAACGAGACAAGCGATATTTTGGATAAGCTAGATTTGACACCTTCAAGACAAAGATTTATTGCTTATGCGATGCTCAAAAAAGATTTTAAATTTGTTGTTCCTTTTGATAAATTAGGACTATCGCCTTTTAGAGATACCGAGGCTGAATATTTTGGCATCTCAAAAGAGTCGCGTAAAGAGCTTGATAACGGGGTAGAGGTTTTATTTTATAATACTCCGTCTGATTTTGCAGTTAAGCTGGACACGGAAGGTAAAGATGAGGTCTATTTATATAAAACATCAAACACAAATACATTTAATTATTTGTATGACGATATGCTGAAGAAGCAGGAAGTATACAATGGCAGTCAAAAATTCGGTGAAGATGATGAATTGAAAATTCCGAATTTAAAATTCTTTGAAGAGAAAGTTTTTGAAGAGATTTGCGGAAACAGGGTTAAAGGCACAAATCTGGTAATAGACAAGGCAATGGAAACTGTAGAATTTGAAATGAATAATTCCGGTGTGGAATTAAAAAGCGAGGCCGCAATAATTGCTACTATGACAGCTCTTATGCCGAAAGAAGAAGTTAGATACTTCTTCTTTGATGATACTTTTGTAGTGTTTCTGAAAGAAAAAGAAAAATCAAAGCCGTATTTTGCACTGAGAGTTCATGATATTTTGAATTTTCAATAATGCGGGTTGAAAAATTTTTCTTGAGAGACGTATTTTCAGTAAGAATACGTCTCTCGGGCGATAAAATGTAATTTTTTATTACGCGATTTTCCTTTTGCACATTTATATATTAAAATGATAAATAAAAATAAGACATTGGTATTTTAAAATAATAGAGTTTAATTAAATATTTGGGAAAGATTTGAATGAGAAGAAGAAGGAAGTATGATTTTTATATAGCAGTATTTTTAACAATTTTTACAGTCGGGTATTTTATTTATAATCACGTTTCGGCAGAATCAAGGGGCATCGGGCTGTATTCTGCTGCATTGGAAACTTATAAGGCAAGTGATTATGAAAAAGCTTATGAAGAATTCAACAAAGTGCCGGCAGGTTCTTCCCTGAAACCGCCTGCATTATTCCGGCAAGCCCGTTGTGCAACTAATATGGACAAGAAAGAACTTGCTATAAAAAAATATAACAGAATAGTTCGTTCAAAAGCAAAATCGTCCATAGCTCCTATAAGCGAATACAATATGGCGAATTTGATGTATGAAATTCAGGATAAAAGAGCAAAAAGACATTTTAAAAGAATTATCAAAAAATATCCGGCAAGTGATTATGCCGTAGCTTCCCATTACTACCTGGGGCTTATTGAAGCTGCAAATCCTCCAAAATCGGAAAGACGGATGGAAAAGTCAAGGAACAAGGCTTTTATTTATTTTAAAACTTATATCGAAGAATCACCGGACGGACGTTTTGCACTTAAGGCTATTGATGAAATCAAAAAGCTCGGAGTTCCTCTGACAAATTATGACAATCTTTTGATTGCAAAATCTTATTATGCAAACGGCGAGTATATAAAAGCAAAGGATTATTTGTTTAAAACTACACTTGCAGAAAGCTGGTCTGATTTTGCAAAAAATGAATACAGGCTAGGAAATAAAGACAAAGGAAATTTTTATGCAGAGACCGGTTTGAAGAAACACGCCGCAAATACTTCCAATAAAGATGTGTATGAAGTAATGGATAATTATATAGCAACTTTTCCAACAAGAAAAGAAGGCATTGAGAAACTGAATTCTATGGGGTTAAATTCAACAGGGGCGGACTATGCTGCTTATCTTAATTGTAATGAAGTTGTTGCTTCTAATTTAAAAGAGGCGTGTTACAGGACACTATATGAAAAATATCCGAACGGACAATTTTCTGCAGATTCTTTATACAATATTTTTATGGTTAAGTATTTACAGAAAAAATATTATGATGCTCAACGTTTAGGTTTATTACATCTGGAAAAATTCCCCGGAGTTAATTCAAGCCCTGCTGTAATTTATTATATGGGGAAAATTGCATTTAAACTAAAACGTTATGAGACTGCGAATGATTATTACAAACAGGTTATTGCGAGATATCCGGATTCGTATTACGCATTCAGGGCTAACTTTAATTTGTATAAAGATGACGGTATGTTTCCGTTTCTGGAGCTGAATGTAAAACCTGTTGTTTTCCCGTATAAAAAATCACTTGACAACAATCTGGTAGTTAAACTTGCATATCTAAAGGATTATGATTTAGTCGGCGAACTTTGCAAAAATGATAAATTTATTCAAAGCTGGATTGCGTATCAGAAAAAAAATTATACGGTATCCGCTGTTATGGCGCGCAATGGAATGGAAGAAATGGCGGTAAAACCTCCGTTTGATGATTTGAGATGGCGGCTTGTGTATCCGGCGCATTATTACGACATTGTTGACAAGGTTAAAGGGGATAACAATCCGATAATATTGCAGGCTATAATTAAAGAAGAGAGCCATTTTAATCCTTATGCAAAGAGTGCGGCAGGTGCTGCCGGACTTATGCAGCTTATGCCTGCGACTTATAACGAAGTTGTAAAAAAACATAATCTGCCAAAGGATTTGAGTGTAGAGACGGCCAATATAACAGCAGGAAGCCTTTATTATACAAGCCTTAAGAGAATGCTAGGAAATAAAGATTTGTATACAATAGCTGCATATAACGGCGGAATCGGTTCTGTAACAAACTGGTTTTCAAAATTGATTTATAATGATACGGATGAGTTTGTGGAACAAATTCCTTATCCTGAAACAAGAAACTATGTTAAAAAAGTTTTGCGGACATATTGGGTATACGGAAATATATATTAGTATAGTGACCGGTGAATAGTGAATAGAAATATTTTGTTTGTATTTTTATTATTATTTAATGTTTGTCCGATGTTGTGTGCTGAAAATATTTTTGATTTTTACGTAACTAATGATAGAGAAGTAGAAGCAAGAATGCTTTTTCTGGATAAACTATCCTCCTGTACACCTTATGAATACCACGCAATGCCGTCAGGAATTTATAAGATTCGCGGAATGCGAAACCGTGCCTGTTTTGTCAGGTGGACAATTGTTGATTGTGCTTTCCCTGAAGGCGTGTATCAGGAATTTGCAGATATTCAAAAATTCAGAACAATCCAGAGGGTAGAAAGACAAAAAAACGGGGTTATGGAAGAGCTGCGGGACAAAAATTACCGTTATCTTTTGAAAACCGGAAGTACGTATTGTCAAAACAGGTATCCTACAATTCAATGATTGACTAAATATACTCCCATAATATATAATATTGTGTATTTAAAAAGAGGATACGGATGAAAAAGATATTTTGTTTATTAATTTTGTGTGGTTTATGCCATAGTGTATGTTTTGCCGAAGCTTACAGATGTGTAGTGCAGGAAAAAGCCGGCGGTGAAGATGCAACTACTATTTATGTTATAGAAGCCTATACAGATAGAACACCGGAGGAAGTTTGTTCTCTGTACAAGTCGACGGAAAGTTATCCGAGCTGTGTAAGTTATGCAAGAAAATCGGCTCAATGGTATAGAGAAGGAAAGGCGCAAAATTGTCAACAATTCTTTGTTGAAAATTATCAAAAAGACGGCAGTGAGTGTGAAAGAAAAATTTTGACAAAAACACAAGAAGAAATTAGTGACACCTGTGTGTCTAAAGATGGAAGCATGTCTTTTAGCGGAAGCCTTTTTTAGAAGTCAGATATTTCTGCATTTATAATGAAAATTTATTATGTTTAACTTGCGTGTCAGAAGATAGAAGTTTCTATATAAACGCAGGTATTAATGGTAATTAAATCTGTTCCAAGGAAACCAACAATAGAATAAATAATAAAAAGAAAGGCAATATTATGAAAAAGTTTTTATTAGCAATGATGATTTGTTTATCTGCATTTTTATGCACCGGATGTGTAAAAGTGTCTTATAATATAGAAATCGACAAAAATGACAAGGTTAAATTAGCAGCTACGCAGGCTTATAATTTAGAAATGCTTAAATCTATGGATTCAAATATAGAACAAAAATTTCAAGAAAGTATTGAAGAGCCTAAAAAAGAATTTGAATCAAAAGGATATAAAGTAGAGGAATATCTGGATGAGACATATTCTGGTCTTACAATCTATAAAGAAAATCTTGATTTTGCAAGTGCTGCAAAGGATTTGCCGGATGGATTGAAGAAAAAGAATGAGAATGCATTTACAATAGAAAAAGGTCTGTTTAAAGATAAGTACAAAATACATTTTATATGCAAGTTAGATGATATAATGTCCGGAACGCAAAATTCAGACTCTGCGGAATCAGAAGCATCCGGCTCTGACAGTGATAAGTTGGAAGAAGGTGTTATATCCGTCACAAAGACAACAGATCCTGTAACCGGTAAAATTACAGAAAGAAGAGAATACGAGGGCGGCGGATATTCCGAGGTTACTTATGACCCGCAAGAAGTTCAGCAGTTTGGAAATACAGTCGGTACCGCTGTGGGTACTGCTGTGAATACTGTCCCGGGGATGACTCCGGTTGCTGATATGACTATAAAAATTCCTTATGCAGCAACAAAGAATAATGCAGATAAAGTTATTTCTCCGACAGAATATCAGTGGAACCTTGTTAAAGAGAACGGAAGTGATACAGAAATTATTCTGGAGTATGAAAAATCTAAAATCGGAACAATATTTTTTTTCGGAATTGCGGGAATAGGATTAATAATTTTACTTATGATTATTGTATCCGGCACTAAAAACAAAGGAAAACGACCTAAACGCAGCGGAACAATAAGCGGTTTTTAGCGGCAGGATAAATCATACAGATGAATGTTATTTATGCTCTTAACATAGTGTATGCTGAAAATAAAAGGAGCAGTCTATGAAGAAGATTTTATTAACCTGTCTTATCGGTTTTACGGCATTTATATGCACAGGATGTGTAAAACTCGGGTATAATATTGATATTGATAAAAATGATATGATATCCATTTCAGAAACAAAAGGGGCGGTATTTGAAGGTTTTAAATCAACAATTTTTCAAAATGCTCTTTTAAGTGAATTAGATAATACAATTGCAAATTATACACGAAAAGGTTATAAAGTAAAACATTCTGCAGAAGGCGATTATGGAACAATAACACTTACAAAGGATAATCTGGTATTCGGCGAGGCTGTGAAATCCCTGCCAAAAGGATTTTTGGAAAAAAGTATTTTTGAAAGCGATGCCGGTTTGATTAAGAGACAATATAAAATCCATCTTTTCTATAATCTTCAGGATGCAGTAGATAATACAATTTCCTCATACGCAGAATTCAGACCGAATAGTGCGGTTCTGGAAAAAATAAAAGACAGTATAAGCGAGCCGATTGTCGATGTACAAACTATTGAAGTTCCAGAAACCGGCAGAACTCTGGTTACAAAGAGGTATGCTGACGGAAATGCAAAGGTGGAAGTGTGGGATGGCGGTTCTTATAATGAAATTGCGAATAATTTCTTATATCCGGAAGCAGTGCTTACTATAAAAATTCCGGTAAAAGCAACTGCGCATAATGCAGACAATGTTGTGAATGATAAGGAATACCAGTGGTATCTGGCAAAAGAAGAACAGCCTGTTGAGATTATATTAGAGTATGAATTTAATGAATTCGGCAAGCTTGCAGCAGTTATATCTCTTATTCTCATACTTGGCGCAGTATTTTTCTTAGTTAAAAAAGTAAACAGCAGTGATGTAGTAAAAGGATTATAGTTATAGAAATAAGAATGGAGGATTTTATGACACTAACACTAATTGTACTGGCAGTTGCAGCGGTAGTTATCTTGTGGGCATACAGTATTTATGTATCTTTGATAAAAACACGCAACAAAACTCAGGAAGCTTTCTCTGCAATCGATGTGCAGCTTAAAAAGAGATATGATTTAATCCCTAATATTTTAACAATTGCCCAGAAATATATGGATCACGAACGCGGTTTGATGGAAGAAGTTACAAAATTGAGAACTCAGGTAATGGGAATTCCTGATGGTTTTGAAAATATCGACAGAAAGATTGCTTTAGATACTCAAATTGCACAAAAAATGGGACAAATTATGGTTGCAGTGGAAAACTATCCTCAGGTTAAAGCGGATCAGACAATGATTACTGCAATGCAAACTTACAACGAAGTTGAGGAACACATTGCAGCTGCAAGAAGATTCTACAACTCTGCCGCCAATGAACTTAAAAACGCAGTAGAAATTTTCCCGTCTTCTCTTATTGCAAGAATGATTAACGTTAAAGCCGTTGATTTCTTCAAGGCTGCAGAAAATGAAAGACAACCTGTTAATGCTGCAGATTTTTTGAAATAAATTGAATTATACAAAGCGTCAGGATTCTTCCTAACGCTTTGTATTTATAAGGAGGTAAAATGCCGGAAGAAAAAACATACACTCAGATGCGCCAGGAGTTTCAGGACAAGTTCTTTAATGAACTTTCACCTGCACTTGCAAAATTTGACGGTGAAAGAAAGGGAAAATTATTATATGCAATTTTGGGCGCTTCGTTTTTTTCTATGCTTGGAACATTATTACTTATTTCACTTTTTTTTATAAAATTATCAAATGACGGAACAGAGGGCGCTCTTAAAGGGGCTGTACTTATGTATTGTTTTGCTGGCGGAATCTGGTACTCGGTAAAGAAAGGATTTGAAAACAAAATAAAAGACAAAATTATGTCAGAGGTTTGCAAATGCTTCGGAAATCTTGAGTGGGAAAAGTGCTTATTATACAATGAACGCAAAATTTTTTCCTGCTCTAATCTTATACCTGATTTTTCTTCAAGTATTTTTGATGACTATTTTCGCGGAAGTTACAAAGATGTAGGCTTTGAAATTATTGAAGCAAAGTGTTCCGTAGGTTCGGGCAAAAACAGAAGAACAGTGTTTGACGGAGTTATTGTCAGACTTGATATGAATAAGAATTTTAAAGGCAACACTGTTATTCGTCCTGATTCAATGTTTCATACATCACCTTCATCAAATTTAAGACATACAACATTAGAGGATGTTGTGTTTGAAAAGAAATTTGATGTTTATACTGACGATGAGGTTGAAGCAAGGTATTTGATTACACCATCTTTTATGGAAAGACTTAATAATATGAAAGTTGCGTTTGCAGCAGAGCAAGTATCCTGTGCTTTTTATGAAAAAAATTTGTTTGTTGCATTGCATACCTCACAAGACTTGTTTTCTCTTTGCTCGCTCCTGAAACCTGTTAATGACGGGAGACAATTTTTCCAGATGTTTGAAGAGATTTTGTCAATAATTAAACTTATAGATTATTTCAAATTATCCCAAAATATTGGCTTGTAGTCTTTCGGATTTATGATAAAATATGGCTATAAGGTTGGCTGAAAGTTTTTTATTTAATAGAAAGTGAGCAGGGTTTCATGAAAAGCGGGATTTTTATAACTTTTGAAGGTGTGGATGGTTGCGGAAAAACGACACAAATATCTCTTCTGGATGAATATTTGTGCGGAAAAAATAAAAAAGTTCTTTTAACACGGGAACCTGGTTCTGGAATGCTTGGATCTAGAATAAGAGAATTGCTTTTGAATTTTGAAGGCAGTATTTCACCTAATTGTGAATCTTTCCTTTTTCTTGCTGACAGAGCGCAGCATGTTGATTGTATGATTAAACCGGCTCTGGCAGAAGGTAAAATTGTTTTATGCGACAGGTTTATAGATTCGACCCTTGCCTATCAGGGATATGGCAGAGGACTTGATATAAATCAGGTTAAATACTTGAATGATTTGGCAATAAGCGGATTAAAACCTGATTTAACAATCGTTTTTGATGTAGAAGCAAGAGAATCTCTTTCAAGACTTCACCGTTCAAAAGATCGTATGGAAGCTGAGGATATTGAATTTTTTGAACGTGTAAGAGAAGGTTATCTGGAGATTGCAAAACAAGAACCGGAAAGAGTCAGGGTCATAGATGCTTCAGGTTCTGTAGAAGCAATTTATAAAAAAGTTGTTAAATTAGTGGAAAGTTTTTAATACTATATTTTTAAAGTATAATGATGAAAAGAGTGGATTGCTATGGTTCTTAAGAGACTCGCTGTAACAGTGCACCTGTATATAAAAACTACAACTTCCGTTCATACTGAGGTTTAAATGTATTGGGTCGGGATTAAGACTTTCCGGAGTACCGTCATACAGAATCCGACTGCAATTCAGGGGTGAAGAATCCCTTAAACTAGTGAATGGTGACTGGTGAGTAGTGAATAGATACCGTATTTTTAACAGAAAGTCTGGAAATGTAGGTCAGGTTTTACCTGACAAAAAATTTTAGAGATTTTTCGGGCTTACGCCCTCTGAATGACGGTACACCGGTAAGTAAAATTACAAGCCCCGCGTCATTGCGGGGGAAACGAATCAGACAATAAGCAAAACCTAACAGTCTCGCGTCATTGCGGGGGTAAATGTTTGGGCTGGTAGTCAACACAACCAGTGGGGCGTCATTGCGAGGGAACAGACAAAACAGCCCGAAGCAATCTTAAACAAATTTGACAACTTAATAAATATGGATTGCCACGGCGCTCATGCGCCTCGCAATGACCGCAAACCGATAAGCAACCCTACAAATCAGGTGAAAATATGAATATCGAAGAATTAGAACATACTGTAAATAAGAATAAACAAAATATAGATTTTGACGGATTAAAAAAAGAACTAGCAGAGATTGAGAATAAGCTCCAGAGTCCGGAAGTCTGGTCAAATCAGAACCTTGCATCTGAATTAGGTCAGAAATCAAGAGAGATAAAAGAAACTCTCGATATGTTTTCAAAATGGGATTCAATCTTAGAAGATGCAAAAACCGCTCAGGAGATTGGGGATGAAGAGCTTATTAAAGAAAGTGAAACAGGGCTTGAACAGTTAAAAAAAGAGCTGGATAAATACGATGTACAAAAAATGTTATCCGGTGAATATGATGAGGCTGACGCATTTTTGACAATTAATGCCGGAGCAGGCGGAACTGATGCTCAGGACTGGGCAAGTATGCTTCTTAGAATGTACACCCGCTGGGCAGAATCTAAAGGCTGGAAAGTTGAACTTGTCGACAAATCCGACGGTGAAGAAGCCGGCATAAAATCAGCTACTATAAAAATAACCGGCAAATACGCTTACGGATACGCCAAAGCTGAAAAAGGCGTTCATAGGTTAGTCAGAATTTCACCATTTAATGCTAACGGCAAACGCCAGACAAGCTTTGCCTCATGCGAAGTTTCTCCGATTATTCCCGATTATGAAAAAACTATTGTAATTCCTCCCGAGGATATAGAAGTCGATACAATGCGCTCGGGCGGAGCCGGCGGGCAGAATGTTAACAAAGTGGAAACCGCAGTCAGAATTCTCCATAAACCTACCGGCATTGTAATAAAATGCCAGCAGGAGCGCTCTCAGCTTCAGAACAAAGAAAATGCAATGCAAATGCTTGCGTCAAAATTGTTGGAATTAAGACAAAGAGAGCACGAAAAGAAACTTGCGGAACTCAAAGGCGAAAATTTTGATATTAATTTCGGCTCACAAATCCGCTCTTATGTCTTCCACCCTTATAAAATGGTAAAAGACCACCGGACAGGATACGAAGTCGGAAATGTCGATGCTGTAATGGACGGGGATTTAGACGGATTCATTGAAGAATATTTAAAAACAAGATAGTTTTTATGACCCTGTAAGTCCGTCAGAGCTTTTTTTAAAATTTTCCTTCATATATTTCTGACGCTCACGGATTTTAATCAGAGTCTGCATATCCATTTGTTCCATTTTACGATGGTATTCAAGCCTTTTTATATCTTTTTCAAAATTCTCTGCATCTTTAGCGGCTTTTTCTTTTGCTTTTGCCTGCTCTTTAGCCTGTTTTGCGTCAAATTTAACTTCGGAAGGCGGAATTACTTCGGAATCCTGCTCCAGCCGGAATCCGACAATCGAGACAGGAAAGCTTACGCCGGAAAGTGATTCAAGACGGGAATTTTCGCCGTAAACATCTATACTCCATGTCCCGAGGAATTTAGGAACATCTCCTGTATAAGCGTAGGCGCATAAAACAACCCTGTTTTCGTCGTTTGCGTCAAACCCCATAGGATAAATATCCCAGCGCTTTTCATCAAAATCAACCCCGCCTGTAAGCGCCCAGTAATTTACTATAGCGTCTCTGATTTGAGGTAATTTTCTTGCTTCTTTCGTCTCAAAATCATACACCCACAAGTCAGTTTTCCATATACCGTCATGCCGGTGTCCGACTTTTTCCTTCACGACAAGCTTCTTATTATCAGGCGAAAAATCAATCGGGGTAAGCGTTCTAAATATAAACTTTGTATCAATATCTTTTGAGGTTGAAATCAAGGGTTCTTTTTCCCTGTTAACAATATTTGCTTTCTTGACTTTTTCAATATCGGAAAGCGTGGAGTCAAGATTTATCAAAAACAAATCACAGCTTGTGCAGTCTGACTGGGCATAATAATAAACTGCCGGATACACAAGCTTTGTAAAATCACCCGACACAATTCCCTGAGCGTTAATCTGCCGGTCAAAATTCAATTTTCTCGGAAGAGTTAATTCCGGACTCCCTACAGGTTCGTTGTATTTTACGAGCTTAAACTTCTTTTGCGGAATATAGACCATATTCTCATCTTTAGGCATCTGAGCTTTATCAAGAATATCGTCATTAATTTCTTTTCTCGATTTTCCTCTGGATTTTGCTTCATACTCCGCAACCGTCATATAGCCGGATTCAGGCATTCTGCTTTTTTCGTACTTTTCTTTTTCGTCAACTTTATCGACTTCATTCAGGTAAATAGTCTCGGCAACAACATGGTCTGACCTTTTGATAAAAGGATACTTCAGCTGCTGAAAATGGACTTTTGCAGCCATAATCATACCGGCTAAAGCTTCAAACATTAAACAAGCCCCTCTTTCATAGCTGTAACTGTTGCCTGAGTTCTTGAAGATACGCAGAGTTTTTGCAAAATACTATGAACGTGGGCTTTTGCCGTTGCACGCGTTATAACAAGTTTATCCGCAATCTGCGGGTTGGAAAGTCCTTCTACCATAAGCTCCAGAACATCGAGTTCGCGCTCCGTAAGCCCGTATGAGTTTGGAGACTTCTTAATTTCAGGCGCGGTTACAACCTGTTTTTGAGGACGCTGCAGGTTAGAAAAAACAAGTCTCGCTATATTAGGATCAATCCAGCCTACTCCGTCGTGAACTGCTTTTATGGCTGAAATTGTCTGCTCCGGAGTAGCTCCCTTCATAATATAACCGTCTGCTCCGGCTTTAAAAGATTCAAAAACATCGTTCTCGCTGTCGCGGGAAGTGAAAATCAAAACTTTTACCTCCGGATTAAAATCTTTAATTCTCTGGGTCGCCTCAATTCCGTCAATGTTCGGAAGCCCGATATCCATCAATATTACATCCGGATTAGTCTCCCTTGCGGCTTTAATACCTTCAATTCCATCGGATGCCTGAGCGCACAATTCAATACCTTCCGCTTTATCAATAAGCATTGATAAGCCCATGCGGTACAATTCGTGATCTTCTACCAAAAGTACATTTATCATACTAAACTTCCTTCATTTTGTTTAATTCCGCCGCTTACAGTATCGGTAAGCAGAAACGAAAATTCACTCCCTTTATTTAAGCGGCTTTCAAGCCAGATTTTCCCGCCGTGTGATTCAATAATCTGACGTGATAAGTACAATCCCAAGCCCGTCCCTGTCGAACGCTTTTTGCTTGTTCCCTGTGAGAACCTCTGGAACATATTAGGAATATCCTCCTGAGGGATTCCGCAGCCGTTATCAGAAACAGAGAATATAAGGTCTTTACCTTCATTTTTAATAATAATACTAACCTTTCCGCCGTTTTGCGTATAATTAATTGCATTGCCGCAAAGATTGCAGATAACACGCCTGATTTCACTTCTGTCCGCAAAAATCTCCATCTCTTTATTTTCGCACTCAATTGTAAAATCAATGTTTTTAGATTCCGCAAGCGGCAAAAGCTCCTGATAAACCTGCTCTGTAAGGTTATAAATATTAAAATTAGTCTTTGCAAGCGTTAATTTTTCCGCATCATACTTGTAAACCTCAAGAAGAGCGTTCACAAGCCCGAGCAAATCCTCGTTGCTCTTCTGCATTGTTGCAAGAAGAGTTTTTTGTTTTTCATCCAATTCTCCAAGAGCACCGTCCAGAAAGAATTTCAGAGTCTGAATTGCGGCAAGAAGAGGTGTACGCAAATCATGGGTAAGTGTTGCTATAAAATCATCCCTCAATTTATCCGATTTTTTCTGTTCCGTAACATCCCTTATTACACCTACAAATCTCTTAAACTCATCCTCCGGATTAATTCTTGCAAAGCTTACTTCTACAGGGATTTCAACATTACTCAAAGGGTTTTTAATAAAAAAGTCTCTCAAAAGAAGTTCGCTCTCGTCCAGTTTATGCAGTTCTTTTGAGATAAAAGTTTTTTTTGAAAATAAATAATCGTCAACAGACGAATTTAAAAGTTTACTCTCTACAAGCCCGATAAGATTCTCGCATGCCGGATTCACCTGCTCTATAATTCCGTCCTCGTTAATAATAACAATTCCGTCCGCACAATAATTAAAGATTCCTTCGAGTTTTGCATTTGATTGTTTTAAATCCGCAGTTCTTTCTTCTACAATCTGTTCAAGATTGTGAGAATATTTTTCTAATTCCTTCTTAGCCGCTTCAAGCTCCGCTATCTTTTTCCTGAGTTCGCTCAAAAGATAACTTCTCTCAATCCCGTTTCTGATATTCAGAATTAAATCATCATTATCCCACGGCTTTTCTATATACCTGTAAAGCCCGACTTCATTAATTGCTCTTATTGCATTCTCTTTATCAGCATAACCCGTAAGCAAAATCTTACTTACTTCCGGATACATTTTTTTTACTTCACTCAAAAACTCAAGCCCGTTCATTTCAGGCATCAAAAAGTCAGATATAACTAAATCCGGAGTATTGCTCTTTAAAAACTCAAGTGCCTCTTCGGGATTATTAAAAAAATACGCATTACTGAAACCCTCTACCTTAAGCAGCGTTTTGAATGCAGAGGTTACTATTTTCTCATCATCGACTACGACTATCAATCCCGTATCCATAATCTTATATTAACCCAAACAATACGTTTAGACAAATTATTAAAAATTATGAATATTATGATATAATCATAATTGTGTTTTAGAATTTTAAATCAAAGGAGAAGATATGGCAGAATCAAAATTACTTGCAAGCATTCAAAGAACAGATACGGAACAATTGCAGATTTCTATATCGGAATACAGAGGAAAGAGTTATTTCAATTTGAGAATATTTTATACAACGGATGACGGTGCAACCTGGCTTCCGACAAAAAAAGGTGTAACCTTTGCGCCGGATCAATTAGATATTCTTTCAGAAGCTATTGAAGAAGCTAAAAAAGAATTTATGACCGAGGAGGGGTAAATGAAGAGGGGTAAATATATATTGAATAAACGTATTTAATCCCAAACGGTATGTTGAATTTAAGGAACGTATAATTATGTCAAACGATTCCATTCAGGACGAATTTATTGCAACAGTTTCACACGAATTGAGAACCCCTCTTACAAGCATAAGAGGGTTTTCTCAAACATTGCTTAATTCATGGGACAGAATTGATGATGACAACAAGAAAAAGTTTATTAAAATCATAGAAGACCAGTCAAACAGGCTTATTCATCTTGTGGAAAATGTTCTTTCCGTCTCAAAAATGAACGCCGGAGTTGATGTTCTAAAAAAAGTCGACGTGAATGGAGTTATAAAAAAAATTATACCAATATTCACAGAGCAGTATAAGACAAGAACTTTCAAGCCGGAACTGTCACCTAATTTACCCCCTTCAAGGCTTGATGAAGACAAGTTTGAACAAATAATGACAAACCTGATTGATAATGCCGCAAAGTATTCCGGAGACGGTAAAACTGTTACAATTTCAACCGAACCTGACGGTAATATGATTCTTATCAAAGTTAAAGACGAAGGTGTAGGGATTAAAAAAGAGGACTACGGGAAATTATTTAAAAAATTCAGCCGGCTTGAAAACCATCTTACAAGCACGACTCAGGGTAACGGTCTGGGGCTTTATATTACAAAACAGCTTGTAGAAAAAATGAACGGTGACATAAATTTTGAAAGCGAAGAGAATAAGGGCACGACATTTTTCGTCAGAGTTCCGATTTACAATCAGGAGGAGGCTTTGAGATGCTCTCGTATATCCTGATAATTGATAAAAGGAAAGAACTTTCCACTAAATACAAAAAAAGCCTTGAAGATGAACAAACTTCCGTTCTTATGGCAAGGACACTGAAGGAAGGGATTGAACTTACAAGACAGGCAGAACCTGATTTGATACTGGTTTCCGATAGTATAGATGAAGAACTTGCATCTTTTTGCGAAAAAATCCGTTCTCTTACCTATAATACAAGACCGACAATTATAGCTCTTTCCAAGTCTGCTGATATAAACGACAGAATAAGAATTCTTGGATGCGGAGCTGATGATTTTTTGAGCGAGCCGGTTAATATAGAAGAGTTTAAGATGCGTATCAAAGCTCACTTAAGACGCGATATTGAATCCAATCTTGATAATATAACTCTTCTTCCTAATAAAAAATATACCCTGAAAGCTCTAAGGCGGCTTTTAAATTCAGAAAACAAGCCGGCAGTTCTTCTTGCAGGAGTGGAAAAACTGGATAATTATAAAAGCGTATACTCTGATATTGCCGGAGATAAGTTGCTGCAAACGTTCACTGCTATTGCAAAATCCGCATTGGATAAAAATGATTTTCTGGGGCAGATTAATGAAAATACTTTTATAATAATAACAAGTCCCTACAGCGCAGAAAAAATGGCAGCCTTTTTAACATTTGCATTTGATACTGTCGCCCCGAAGTTTTATTCAGAACAGGATGCAAGACGCGGGTACACACTGCTTCAGGGAGACAGAGAAGCGGGAATGAGAGCAAGTTTCGTGTCTATACTAATCGGAGGAATTATCGATAACTATGAAATGATATCTTCAGAAAATGTACTATTGGAAAAATTATATGCAATAAAGAAGATTGCAAAAATTCCAAATGGTTCAAATTATACTATAGACAGAATTAAATTGACCGGAGGCAATTCAATTGTTAATCCGGAAGTTAAAAGAAGTGTATATATTGAAGAACCCGATGACGCTCTTGCACTTCTTTTACGTACAACCTTTGAATTGCAGGGATATGATGTTGCCGATAAACTTTATATAGATTCTGATGAACAGCCGGGAGTTATAATTTTAGACAGCAATGAGGATATGTCCGGACTTGATTTTTGTCGGAAAGTAAAAAGTAATCGGAATTTTGTCAATACTAAAATTATTGTGACAAGTACAGTTCATGATAAATCTGCTGTACTGGATGCAGGTGCGGATTTGTATCTTCCTAAACCATATGAAATGTCTGAATTAGTTATGTGGGTTGAATATCTTTTGAAAGAATAGTGTAACGTTTTGTAAATGCAAATTATATTAACCGGCAATTTTTTTATTTTTTTAGACTTATTAAATATAGATTGGAGGATGAAAAGATGGGATTAACAGTCGGTTTAAATTTATTGAAATCTTTTTTATGCCGAAATGGTAAGAATATTATAAAAGAAGTTCCGCAAGTTCCTCAGAGAATGACAAGAACAATGACGGATTCATCAAGCGGAATTGTCAGAATGGAAAGAGAAATTAACCGCAACGGACAGGAAGCGCTTGCTATTCTTGAAAAATTTCCGGATGGAAAAACAAAAATGACAATTAAAGGCGGCGGCGATAATGATATGTGGCGAACAAAAATAATCACGCGTGAGACCGGTGCAAGTGTCTTTGGCGGAAATAAAATTACAGTAGAAAAAGACTGTACAAAGTACTGGTGTTTCGGAGAAAATATAAAGCTTACCAAAGAATATAATCCGCAAGGAGTGTTGGAACATAAAGAATTGGGGTTTAATCACAGTTCGGGAAACGGTTTGAAGGATTATTCCCATAGAGCTGTTCAGGATAAAGTATATAATGAGTATCCTTTGAGCAGCGGATATAAAGATATGCTCACAAAGCCGGAAAATAACAGATATATTAAACATTTATTAGATAGGAATGATAATTATCATCAATTTGCAGATAAAGACTCAACAGGTTATACACGTGCAATACTGGCAAAGGAGCAGGCAGCAATTGATGCGGCTAAGAAAGCAGAGGCAGAGGCGCTTGCGGCAAAAAAAGCTGCAGAAAAGGCTGCTGCCGAATTGAGGGCAAGGCAGCCGAGAATTAATATCTCAAAGGCTTTAAACAGAGATATTAATGAATTAACTGTAAAAGAAATAAAGCTTACTGATGGTACAGTGGAGAGAACCTTTACGGATCCGGAAACCGGAAAAGTTCTCGCAAAAACCCAGGATTTGGGTATTATGCATAAAGAATGGATATATGGCGGAAAAGCAGATATGATTTATATGAAACAGGTCGGTGATGATAAACCGTATATTATTGCTAAAAAAGGAAATTATACTCAATTGAATTATGTTGCTAAACCGGCCGGTTACAAGCCGAATAAATTCAGGGAGGTTGAACAAAGGGTTCAATATTATAATGATGGGCAAAACGGGCTTGCGCGTTATGCAGGTTCAGGTACCCCTTGTTCTGCAAGCGGTTATGTAACTGTGTATGATAAAACTGCAGCGCAGTCAAGAGCTGAATTCCCGACGCAGGCTGATTCATATCCTGATTATCCCAGGCTAAGGGTATGGCAAGATAAAGTTGTCTATAATTCATATTTCGGCGGACAACCGAATTCTGTATCAGAGGCTCAAAAATTGCTGAAAGAATTGAATGCAGACTCAAAACGTAATTTTATCAATCTGTGCGATTTGTACAGCAGCTATAAAGTATAGAATTTTAGTCCAGTCATATTAAGGGTTGCATTTAATTGAAAAAATACTTGCAAAAAAAGCTTTATGTGATATCTTAGAAATTGAGCTTGAAGGAAAGCTTGTATAAAAATTTATGGTTTATGCGTCTGTAGCTCAGCTGGATAGAGCATCTGCCTTCTAAGCAGAGGGTCCCGCGTTCGAATCGCGGCAGGCGTATTTTTTGCGACAAGAGTCAAAATTTACGAAATATG